>DATCKK010000597.1:0-6840 GCA_036562325.1 Cytophagaceae bacterium
GCTAAAGGTAATCCCAATAATAAACAGATAATTCCAATAGTTTTTTCATCTGACTTCCCTCCAAAAAGAGCAAAAGTGCCCATTAAAATTATAGTGAAAGAGAAAATCATTACAATTGCGAAAAGTGCAATTCGCAAGTAAATTTTTTGATTTAAACGATTCATATATTTTTATACGTCTTAATCAATCACTGCTGTTATTATTGATTAGAATCCTGGACCATCTGTACTACTTATTGTTATGTTTTCAGCAGATTCTTTTTTATTCTTCCCAAATAGAAAAAGTAATACAGAATAGTCCCTGTCAGCAGGAAAAACCATAGGACGGGAACTGCGAAAATGAAATAGGGTCTGGAAACTCCGTAATTCCAATTGAGTTGATCGTTTAGTAAGTATCTTAGCAAATCCGGCTCAGAGAAAATAACTATTGTTAATATGATGGTTGAGATCATACTAGCGACAATTAATACAAGAAAACTTATTACAAAATGAAGTTGGTTGTTGGCTCTTTTCCTGGCTATAACTTTAACCAAGAGGTGTGTTAATATAAGAATAACTAATCCGATCGATACGCATATTCCAGTATTGATAGCCACTGCCAGCTTGTGTGGGGCTTTTACGGAAAGGATTATATAATCATCCGGAAGATGATTGAGTTTGTCTGTCAGACAATCATCAACTCTGTTAAGAGAAAAGTTAGTTGCAATTTGCCAGTCTGGAGGGACACAAATAGTAATATTTAAGTCCTTAAAGCTTTTCCAGTTTCTCACCGGAGAAAGGAGATAGGCGAACTGCCAGATTTTTGTAATTGAATAATCTGATCCGTACAATGCAGGTCTTACTTCGTACTCTACTGTTATTTCATGTGCGCCGGCTGATAAATCTTTTTTAAATAATATTCCTTTGGGGGAATGAGCATTAAAAGAAAGAGATTCGAACGGAGCAAAGGAAGGGGAAAATGCAGGTGTTTTTACGTTTGGCGGAAGAGGGACAGAATCTAATAGAATGCCAGTAACCTTTACTTTATCTATCGTAACCGAAAAATTTGTACCATTAAGTTGGTTAGCTAAAAAGAGCAACTCAAAATCTTTGGCTTCTTTGTCAAATATGGTAAAATAAGTGGCTCGTACAATTGCATTTTTATTATTAGCTAATGGTGTTAAGTCTATCTTCAAATCTTCACGGATTATACTGGCGAAACGCTTTACGAAAGGTTCTGAAGAAAGGTCGCCAGGGTAAAAATAAATGGGTTCCGCCATATTCGCTTTAGCCGTGATATGGATTAAAACTATAATTGCGGTGACTAGTAATTTTTTCATCTGTGTTTGTTCAAGTTCGCTTTTTGTAAAAAAAATAGCCCCCGGTTAAAAGGGCTATTCGAATATTTATTCAACGCGCAAAAGGATTATTTTGCATAGCTGACCGCTCTCATTTCCCGAATAACAGTTACTTTAATCTGTCCGGGATATTGCATGTCATTTTCTATTTTTTTAGAAATATCAAAAGATAACATACCAGCTTTGTCATCTGTTACGTTGTCCGCATCAACCATCACGCGAAGTTCGCGTCCAGCCTGGATTGCGTAGCATTTCGTAACACCATCAAAAGAAAGAGCAAGATCTTCCAGATCTTTCAATCGTTTGATGTAAGACTCCATTACTTCTCTTCTTGCTCCCGGTCTTGCCCCTGAAATAGCGTCGCATACCTGAACTATAGGAGAAATCATAGAGGTCATTTCGATTTCGTCGTGGTGAGCTCCGATAGCATTGCAAACTTCCGGGCTCTCTTTGTATTTTTTGGCTAACTCCATACCCAGAATAGCATGTGGTAGTTCTGGTTCGTCTGGCGTTACTTTTCCTATATCATGTAGCAAACCTGCTCTCTTAGCGAGTTTAGCGTTAAGGCCTAATTCAGCAGCCATGGTAGCACACATTTTGGCTACCTCCCTGGAGTGTTGCAGCAGATTTTGTCCATAAGAAGACCTGAATCTCATTCTACCTACCATCTTGATCAGTTCAGGGTGTAAGCCATGAATTCCAAGATCGATTACCGTACGCTCCCCGATTTCAACGATCTCTTCTTCGATATTTTTAAAGGTTTTAGCTACTACTTCTTCAATTCTGGCAGGGTGAATCCTTCCATCCTGCACCAGTCTGTGAAGTGAAAGTCGGGCGACCTCTCTTCTCACCGGATCAAACCCGGAAATGATAATGGCTTCCGGAGTATCGTCCACTATAATTTCAACACCGGTGGCAGCTTCCAGTGCTCTGATGTTTCTTCCTTCTCTACCGATGATCTTTCCTTTGATATCGTCACTTTCGATGTTAAATACCGAAACACAGTTTTCAATTGCCTGTTCGGTTGCTGTTCTTTGAATGGTTTCAATAACTACCTTTTTAGCTTCTTTGGTAGCTGTCATTTTCGCTTCATCTACGATGTCTTTAATGTAAGAAGAAGCTTTGGATCTGGCTTCATCTTTCAGGGCTTCTACCAATTGTGCTTTGGCTTCTTCGGCAGTAAGGTTGGCGATTTTTTCTAATTTGGCTACTTGAGCCAATCGCATTTTCTCCAGCTCATCCTTTCTTTTATTCACAATCTCCATTTGTGCCTGAAGATTTTCTTTCATACTCTCAAGCTCAGCTTCTTTTCGGGCATTTTGCTCCATAAGTTTGGATACATTCTGCTCTCTTTGCTTGATCTTGTTTTCGTTTTGGATGATGATGTTTTTCTTCTTGTTGGCCTCTTCTTCAAACTCTGACTTGAGTTTCAGATATTTTTCTTTTGCTTCGAGGATTTTGTCTTTTTTTACAGCTTCTGCTTTAAGTTCTGCTTCGCGAATAATTAACTGGGCTTTTTCGCGAGCATCTTCTTCATGTTTTTTTAAGACTTTTTGCAGTAATACCCGTCCAATTGCTATTCCTATACCCAGGAAAACAATTGCAGTGACAACAATATATATAATGTCGATCATTTTGTTTTTTTAAAAATAATTTAAAGTGTGAAGTTTGCTTTGTCTCTAACAAGAGGAGAGATTCACAAAGGCTATAGGTGAAAAAGTGAAAATAAAATATTGAATAAAGACTATTTTGAGAGGGCATTAAATACCAGTACATCTAATTCGGAGATTTTATCCGATAGAGCAGTTTCAAAAACCTGAGTTTCTTTATCCGCTTTCAGCTTATCTGCAATGCATTCAAATGCCGCCATTGCCAGTAAGTCTTGTTTATCATCTATCCCGAATTGTTCCCGGTAATGCTTTATTTTTTCATTTAACAATCTGCCTGCTAGCCTTAGTCTTTCTTCTTCGGCTGCATCCACCCTCATTGGATATTCTCTATCCCCGATCCTTATTTTTATAGATAATTCTCCCATCAGGGATTAACCTAATTATTCACTTAAATTCGCTATACACTTGTCAATCTCTTTAATGTACTCATTGATTTTCAGCCTCATTTCAGCTGTGTCCTGAGCACCTTCTGTTATTGACGTCACAATTTTACTAATTTTATATTGATTTTGAAAGTTTTTTATTTCCTCTTCCTGCTGCAAAACCAATAGTCGGAGATTCTGGTTCTCTTCTTCCAGCTCTTTATTTTGGGCTAATACTGAATCATGCTCTTTAACAAGCCTTTTGACCTTGTCTTCCAGAGCTTCCAGCTTTTTAAGAAGATAACTATTGCTCATTACTTTCTGATTACAGCTCCAAGTTGCTTTTCAAACGCATCCATCAGCTTTTGCATTGTGTTGTCAATAACTTTATCGGTTAAAGTTTTTTCATAATCCTGAAGTATAAAGCTGATAGAATAGGATTTTTTATCTTCGCCGATATTTTTGCCTTCGTACACGTCAAAAACATTAATATCGGTGATTAGTTTTCTTTCTGTTTTAATCGCCAGATTTCGGATCTCGTCAAAACTTACTTTTTTATCCAATACCAGTGAAAGGTCTCGTCTTACCTCAGGGTATTTGGATATTTCTTTGTATTCAATATTGTTATTGAATTGTTTAATCAGGAGATCCATATTAAAGTCTGCGTAAAATACCGTTTGCTTAACGTCGGCAGCCTTGGAAATTTTTGACGCTACTTCTCCCAATCTTACCAATTCTTTTCCATTTTTAACTAAAGATACAGCCAGTGAGAACTCTGGTGATTCCAAAGGTTTTAATTCATAGTCCTTTAGATTTAACTTAGTTAAAACTCTGACAACTTCCGTTTTTAAGGCATAAAAATCAACCGGTTTGGCGGAAGCCATCCAACTTTCGGCGGAAACATTCCCTGTCATGAATAAAGCAAGGTGGTTTTTTTCCTCGTATCCTTTATCGGTTTTATGATAGGTTTTTCCGAATTCGAAAAGTTTAAGGTCTTTTTGTTTACGGTTGATGTTATAGGTAATTACTTCCAATCCGGAGAATAATAAAGACTGTCGCATTACTCCCAGATCTTCACTTAGTTTGTTGAGTATTTCTACAGAAGTATCGCGAACATTAAGTAAGTCTGCATAACCCGGCTTGGTGAGCGAATTGGTTACTGTTTCATTGAACCCATTATCAGATAAAACTTTAGAGATGGTTCTCTTGATTTTATCTTCTTCTTTAAGAGGGAAATCAGCCAGGTAGGCAGAGCTTAAACGGTCTCCCAGTTCGATATTATCGTATCCGTAAATTCTCAGTACTTCTTCTACTATGTCGGCTTCTCTTTGTACGTCCACTCTGTATGGAGGTATACTTAAATGGATGTCGTCCTCTTGTTCAGAAATTACTTTAATGTCAAGATTACCAAGAATTTCTTTAACAACCTCTTTGGGAATGCTCTTGCCAATCAGCCGGTTAATTCTGGAGTAGGAAGTTTGAACTTCAAAGTTCTTTATAGGTTCCGGATATATATCAATTATGTCTGAAGAAATTTCTCCACCAGCCACTTCTTTCAATAAGGTGGCAGCTTTCTTCAATGCATATACCGGCATGTTTGGATCGGTGCCTCTTTCAAACCGGAAAGAAGCATCTGTTTTGAGTCCGTGATGTTGCCCGGTTTTTCTGATATAATCAGGGGAGAAGTATGCGCTTTCCAAAAATATGGCTGTGGTCTGGTCGGTTACTCCGGATTCAAGTCCTCCGAATACCCCGGCAATACACATTGGCTCACTCTCATTACAAATCATTAGATCATTGGCCGAAAGCTTTCTTTCCACTCCGTCCAAGGTAACGAATTTGGTGCCTGCTGCAACAGTTTTCACAATCACTTTATTCCCTTTTACTTTGGCAAGGTCAAAAGCATGCAGAGGCTGGCCCAGGTCGTGCAGTATGTAATTGGTGATGTCAACTACATTATTGATAGGAGAGAGGCCTATTGATTTTAATTTGTTTTTTAACCAATCAGGAGACTCTTGTACTTTGAGGTTGCTGATAGTAACACCTGCGTATCTTGGACAAGCTTCTTTGTTCTCGACTATTACTTCTACTTTTTGGGAAGTATTGTCCGGCGAGAAAGAAATTTCTTTTGTTTTTAAATTCTTTTTCAGAAGTGCTTTTAAGTCTCTGGCAACCCCCAAATGTGAGGCAGCATCAGCTCTGTTTGGAGTAAGCCCGATTTCAAAAACAGTATCAGACTCTATGTTGAAATAAACAGAAGCTGGAGTTCCAGCAGGAAGATCGGTGTCTAACACCATGATCCCTTCATGCGAAGTTCCTAATCCGATTTCATCTTCTGCACAAATCATTCCTTCGGATACTTCTCCCCGGATTTTGGCTTTTTTAATGGTTATAGGATCGTGATCTTTTGGATAGAGTGTTGCTCCGACTGTTGCTAATATGACCTTTTGGCCGGCAGCAACGTTAGGTGCACCGCAAACTACCGGTACTATGCCGTTGCCTGTATTTACTGTTGTTTTCTTTAACTTATCAGCATCAGGATGTTTTTCACAAGTAAGTACTTCTGCAACAATTAAGCCTTCAAGCCCGCCTTTAATACTTTCGTAAACTTCGGTCTTTTCTACTTCAAGGCCTGATTTGGTTAATATATTGGCAATATCGTCGGCTTGCTCTGTGAGTTCTATATGGTCTTTTAACCAATTATAGGATATTTTCATTTAAGTAAAACTAATCTTTGACAAAAGCATTTTTGCAAAATTAGTTAATTCACTTAACCAATCCCTATTACTCTTCGATTTTTTGAATGTATTTTTCTCCAGCTTCGATTTTCATATCCAGTCTGTTTTCCGGAGGAGGCAGTGGGCAACTGTATTTATAGCTGTATACGCAGTAAGGGTTGTAGGCCAGATTAAAATCGATGGTAATGGACCCTGATTTTTTATTGAAAACCAGGTCCAGGTATCGTCCTCCCGGATAGGTGCTTTCTCCGTTGGTTTTATCGTAAAAGGGGAGAAACAAAGCTTCTTCTTTATCGGATTCCTCCATATTTTTCAATAAGGTCAGCTGTTGTTCTTTGCCATCGATGGTGAAAGTAGCTAATGCAAATTTCAGATAATTAGATTCCCTTCCATCGTTTTTTTTCACTGTTAAAGGGACAGTGTCGTTCAATAAAGTGATTTTGGCGTTGACCTTGTATTTTTCATTGGGTTCGAAATAATGCAGGCCTTCAAAAGTTGCTTTGTTTTCTATTGGAGACTCTACGGCACTTTTAAAATAATTGTCTTTTTGACGACGGTATTCGTTGATTTTTTCCGGATAGGTGTTTTTGTCTGTGGCAAAATGAGATAATATGATAATTACCGCAGCTATGGTGGCGCCAATGGCCAGGGTTTTAAGAGTTATTTTTTCAAAGCCTACCTTCATCAGCAAAACTATAATAATCGCTATTGGTGAAAATCAGATGGTCCAGTAC
>DATCKK010000600.1:0-13826 GCA_036562325.1 Cytophagaceae bacterium
ATAAAAGTAATGCTTGTATATTATCTGGATAAAAGACAAAAGGACTTTGAAACCTTAGTCAAGGATATTGTTAAAAAGAATAAAAAAGAAAGTCAGATATTAAAATATTACTATGGATAACAATCTGACAAAGTAGAGTTACTATTACCTCTATTAATTTTTGTGATATCATGGATGAAGTATTGGAGAGCTTTAAACATGTTCCCAACTACTCATTGATGAAATTCAATATTCAAATAGATCAACAAGGAGATTTTTATTCAGATAAATATTTAATTCATTCAGTTATTCAAAATCTGGTAGAGAATCCAATCAAATATATTGATTTATCCAAGCCTGAGCATATTTTGAATGTTACGATCAAAACAAATGTGTCGGGGGCTACATTAATTTTTCAAGACAATGGAATGGGTATTCCTGAAAAGCATCAGAAGAAAATATTTGATATGTTTTACAAGGTTAATGATGCATCTAATGGTTCCGGCCTGGGGCTTTATCTGGTAAAGGTGGCAGTGGATAAACTGAAGGGAAGTATTATGTTAAGGAGTGAAGTAGGGAAAGGGTCTGAATTTAAGGTGGTAATTCCTGCCCGGAAACAAAGCTGATTTTTTTTGCCCCCCGCAAGACGTTATTTTTATAGTTATATGCTTAATTGAGTAAATCCTGATTACAGTCATAATATAATTATGATAATGCAGATCCGATCTGTAAATTTGGTTTTTGAAAAGAGCCTTTTTTAGTCTTATTTTAAAGACAATATACTGGTTTGGAGGTTGTATTTATTTATGGTGGTTATAAAAGGGTTCGATTAAAAGCTGATAGATATATGAGTGATAATAAAAGACTATTGATGGTATTTGTCCAAAATGCCTTACTTGGAAAAATGAAGTCCAAATTAGCCAAGGAGATTGGAGAAAAACAAGCCATTGAAATATACCTTACCTTATTAAATCATACACATATAATTTCCAATAAACCTTATTGGGACAAAGCGGTCCTGTACTCTCAATATATAGAATACAATGATATATGGAAGCAGTCAGGTTTTTTTCAGTTTGTTCAGGAAGGAAAAGATAAAGGAGCACGAATGCATCATGCATTTCGACTGGCTTTTAATATAGACTATGAACGGGTAGTATTGATTAATAGTGATTGCCTGGAGCTAAGTGAAGAGATACTACAGAATGCGTTTAAAGCTCTTGAGGCCAATGATGTGGTAATAGGCCCTGCTTCGGATGGCGGGTATTATCTCATCGGTATGAATAAATTGTATCCTGAATTATTTGAAAATAAAGTATGGGGTGATGAAAATGTATTGACAGATACCATTCTTGACCTGAGACGACTGAATCTTTCTTATCACCTGTTGGAAACATTAACCGGGATGGAGGAGCAAGAAGGAGTGAAATTATTCAGGAAGAACTTATCCAGTGAACAATAGGAATCAATCAAAGGATTAGTGGAATTAAAAAGTGTTGGATAGAAAAGGAAAGAAAGTGTTTGTAATAATTCCCTCTGAGAACCATGAAAAATCAGTGGGTTGTGTGATTAACGATCTTCCTCCTTATTTAGTGGATGAAGTAGTAGTAGTGGATGCGTATTCTACAGACAGGACAGTTAAAATTGCCAGGGAAGCAGGAGGGACTATACTACAGGATAAAGGAACCGGGTTTGGCCATACGGTAAGAGCGGCTTTAAAATATTTGGAGGCCAAAGCCAGGCCAGAAGATATTATAGTGCTGTTAGATGCTGAATATACCTATTTTTCGGAAGAACTGGGTGAATTGCTTGAACCTGTTATTAAAGATGAGGCAGAGCTGGTAATTAGTTCCAGAGTGAGAGAAAAAATGCAGAAAGGGGCAATACCTGTGGCGGAACTTTTTGGTATGTGGGTGATGAAAAAAATGGTTAAATTAAAGTTTAAATATAATTATCATTCTCCCGGTATTTTCAGAGCCATTGAGCTCAAAACACTTCTCAAACTGAATTTGAAAGAATCTAAGAATAGTTGGCTGACAGAAATGCTGATTAGGGCGGCGGCAGAGAAAATCAGAATTAGGGAGGTTCCCCTGAATTTTAGGAAAAAGGTAAGAAGTAAGAATATTTTTAAAGTCATAATTGAAGTTTTGGTGTCTGGAATTCAAAACCTGGCCTTATTTATCAGGAGTAGTTAGTATATCGTTATTTTGATTTGATAGCCTTTTTATTTTTTTAAGTTATCACTCCACTTGTACTTAAATAACAATTTGTCGGGAAGAAGAACATTACTTCTGCATTTTCCATTATTTAAGTAAGGGTACAAGTATGAAAATTAATGCATTGTGTTATGGCTAAAGCAAATCTTGAAGTAATTGATGCGCTCCGACAAGCCGCCGAAAGAATTGAGTCCAAATCCAATTACAACTGGAAAGACATTGGAGCATGTAATTGCGGTAATCTGGTACAGGTTGTTTGCAACTTCGATAAAAAAGAAATAAGAAAAGCGGGGATAAAGAAGCATGGAGATTGGGAAACACTTGTCCAGTTGTATAGAAAAGACAGCCCTTTTGAAATTGATAAGATCATTACTAAAATGGTTGAATTTGGTTTTGCTCCGGAAGATCTGGTTGAATTGGAAAATTTGAGTTCCCCAAAGATCAGATCACGTATTGGAAAGCGATTTTTGAAAAGAGATGACCGGGAGGATGCAATATTATACTTGCAAGCCTGGGCGGATATTTTGGAAGAAGAGATGGTAGAAAGTGTTAAACTTACCGAGCTGGAGGCATTGAATGTTTACAGTGGTGTTAAGGAAGAAATTGTATGACCATTAAGGCTCAGGGGCGTCATTTCATAAGTAGGATATGTTCTACGGTTGGGAAGCTAACCAAGCTTCAGAGACAAAGAACAAATTAGCTTGATTTTATCTAAAGGTTTGAGATGCCTGTTAAAATTAAAAACAAACCTCCAAGGTTTGGTAAGAATCGAAGTGATTTCAGATTTTTTTAACCAGAATCCCTGGAGGTTTTTGTTATGTACCGGTTCTTGAAACCGGTACTTTAAATATAAAATATCTTTATAGGTATTTATATAGGGTTTATTCAGGCTTATTCCCAATAGCCTTACTGTTTTTGATCAAGTCCTTAAATTCATTACTTGGTTTGAATTTAGGGATATAATGTTCTTCGATGATCATTGCAGTATTTTTGGAAATATTTCTGGCTACTTTTCTGGCTCGTTTTTGATTGATAAAACTACCGAAACCTCTGATAAAAATTTCATTTCCTTCCGCTAATGATTCTTTTACCACTGCCAGAAACGATTCAACAATATCAGTAACTTCTGACTTGTTTACCCCTGTTCTTTCTGCAATTTTGTTAATAACCTCTGCTTTTGTCATTTTGTATTAGTATTAAGTTAAGTGATTCTGTTAGTCTGTATAAGTTTATATTATAAATTAAGATGATTAAGCATACCTTAACAGGTACAAAAATAATCTGGGTGTAGCTGGAGATTGTCCTTATATAGAACTTTGAATAATAATTTAGCCAGTAAGTAACTGGTAGTGATACGATTTCCGGTAGCGTTTGGTTGCCTGAACTTTGGTAAAAATCGGTTAGCGATGTAACATCTTTCCCTTTTTGAGAATAACTATACCCGGATATGGCCGGGATTTATGAAGAAAGATGATAAATCTGTTATCGAATGTTAAAGTTGATGTAAGTTTTATTTCACAACACTGGCCATAGGAATGGAACGGGATGTTTCCTGAAGTTTGTATTGGATATAGACCCGAAGTATTTCTGCTACTCCCCATGCCTGAGCGATACAACCTTTAGGAGCAAAAGGCGGTTCTGCATCAAATATCTCAGATACTGATCCGATACCTGCTTCTGCCAAGTGGTACTCAAACTTCTTAATTATTCGTTTGGCTTGTCGTTCGCCGGATTTCCCTTTAACAGCGATTAATGCATCTATATATGGCCCCATTAACCAGCTCCATACTGTTCCCTGATGGTAAGCACCATCTCGTTGCAATTGGGACCCTAAGTAGTGAGGCTGGTAATCAGGATCATCAGGAGCAAGGCTTCTTAAGCCTACCGGGGTTAATAGTTTTTCTTCAACAATTTTAAGGACACTTTTTGCTTTGGTACCACTTACCAGAGGGAAGGGGAGGCTTAGCGCAAAAATCTGGTTAGGCCTTATTTTGTCGTCTTTGTGGTATTCGGAAACGACATCGTATAAACAACCTTTGGATTCGTTCCAGAACTTTTCATTAAAACTCTCTTTTACTTTTTTGGCTTTTTCTGTGTATTCATCAGCCTCTTCACTTCTTCCAAAATGTTTACAAAAATCAGCGTAAATGCAAAGGGCATTATACCATAGTGCATTAATTTCAACCGCTTTTCCCTCTCTGGGCGTTACTACCCAGTCGCCTACTTTGGCATCCATCCATGTAAGTTGAACACCATGTTGGCCACTGTGCAGTAATCCGTCTTCTTCTACTTTTATATTGTAACGGGTACCTTTAAAATGCCAGTCCAGTATATCTTTAAATACCGGCATTAATTCGGTTTTTACGAAGATATCGTCTCTCGAATATTTCAAATATTTATAAGCAGCATGGAAGAACCATAAGGTAGCATCTACAGTATTGTATTCAGGTTCTTCTCCGGAGTCTGGAAAACGATTAGGAATCATTCCCATGTCCACGCTATTGGCAAAGGCATGTAGTATTTTCCTTGCATCGTCATAACGTTTGGTAACAAGGCATATCCCCGGAAGTGATATCATGGTATCTCTTCCCCAGTCAGAAAACCAATGGTAACCTGCTATGATAGTTTTAAGATGTTCATTCCTTTTTACAATAAACTGATCTGCAGCAAGTGTCAGTTTTTTTAAGAAACTATCTCCGGACTTAAGTGATTCGAGCAGTTTAAGCCGTCTCTTTTTTTCATTATTGAAAAGTTGAAGTCCGTCTTTGCCCTCTATATTTTCAGTAGAAACAATAACTGCAATTTTATCTCCCTGCTTGACCTCCAGTTCAAACTGGCCGGGGGTAAAGAGATCTTCCTTAAAGCTCATTCCTCTGCTCAGTTCTTCCAGGTATTCGAAGTTGTAAAACCAATAGGGCTTTACTACATATTTACCGTTAGGTACTGAAATATACAGATCGGGAGTACCCTTATATGGGTTGTATTTAAATACGCCTCTTTCGTAAGTGGCATAGGCGTGTAACTGATTGTTACTATGTACCAGGTTGTGATAATCTCGGTTGGCCACCAAAGGCATCAGGTCTAGCCGGAAAGGTTTTTTGCTTTTTAATACTTCATAGAGTATCACTATAGTATTTTCCCCGTGTATGGCACAAATCGTTTTTTTGAGCTCTATTCCCGGTATCTGGTAAGTAAACTCGGGGAACAGACCCTTGGTAAATGCTTTAAGATGTACAAAACCTTTAGGAGAGATGGAGTTGGGATATTGATTAGTGCCTAATTCGAATTGCTGGCCATTCAGATGAATTGTTTCTTCCAGTTTAGATAATACTACAAATCGCCCCACGGGTGGTTGGGTCGCTGCCACCAGCAAACCATGGTACCTGCGCGTATTTAACCCTAAAATAGTAGAACTGGAATAGCCTCCCAAGCCATTTGTTTCCAGCCATTCCAACTTGGTTGCTATGTTAAAATCATTTGTAGTTTTTCTATTGAAACTAAAATCCATCTCTATTGGGTTACTTTCTTAAAACATTTTAACCTGGAGTGAGCCATATTGTTCGTCTCCACATAAAAGGGTCAAGATAATAAATTTTGCATTACGGAAAACAGTAAGAGAAAGTTAACCTGGATATTATTGGGAAAATGTCAGATTAATGCTGGTGGATATTTGAAAAGTGACATTATGAATATTTGAGGCAGTGAATCAGGCAGGACAGATTACGTATTTGCACGTGGAGAAGTGAAGGAGTGGATATGAAAAAACTCCCCTGTTTTTAAAAACAGAGGAGTTGAATAGATGATGATGTTGATAAAAAGTAATGGAAGTTTGTTCTACTCAAGTATTAATCGCCTGGTTTCAATGTACTCTTCTGTAGAAACTGTTACCATATACATTCCTTTGGGTAAGTGAGAAAGATCTTTTATAATATTCAGACTTCCTTCATAGCTGGATGAAGAAGGTTTTTTCTCTATGGTTTCAACAACTACCCCTAAGGCATTAGTGATTTTAATATGGTAACCTTCTCCAATGTTATTCATTTTAATATTAACGATTCCGTCGGAAGGGTTAGGAGAAAGTAAAAATAATTGGCTTGGGTTGGCCAATAAATGTATTGTTGTAGAAAAATCAAATCTTCCGTCAATATCTACTTCTTTAATTTTATAATAGTTGATTCCTTCAATTGGGTTTTCATCATTGAAATAATAGGTGGTAATATTATGGGTGTTGCCAACCGCTTCAACGATTCCAATCTCTTCGAAATTACTTCCGTCTATACTTTTATAAACAATGAAATGCGATACATTTTTTTCTACATGGGTTTGCCATTGTAAACTTACCTGGTTGTCTTTCCATAAACCGGTAAAATTAATCCATTCTAATGGCAACGAACAGAATTCACAATCGGAGAACCGGGATGTTCTGCAGAAGCCATTGGTACAGTCTGTCCCGCCGGTACCGGTGGCAGTTACAGACACATCACCGTTTAAACTGACAGGGCCATAAGACCATGCCCCTGCGACAGCTGTTGTTTGGTATAAATAAGATTGGCCTTCGCCTCTTCGTCCACCAATAGAAGGACAATCTCTACATGCCTGAGGGCTGTTAAAGATTTCAACTATAGAACCGGTGGGAGCTGTGCCGGATAAGGTTACCGTTCCTCCTACGTCCGGGTCACAGCCTGCTGTAAGTGTGAGCGTAGGGCCCGGAGCAGCATAGCTTGAATTACCGGCAGATTTGCTGGCTACAGTGCCAGGGTCTCCTGCGATATTGAGGCTTATTCCCATTTGGGTATTGCAATATATTTTGTTTTGAGTTATTTGCACGTAGTCTGCACCCTCCAGTATAAAAATACCATGCGTACCGTTATTATTGATTACATTAGGTTCGTTAGCGGCAGTTCCCCCGATGAGTATTTGTCCTCCTTTTTGAACTACAATTCCATTGTTGCCTACAAAACTTCCTCCTGCATTGGCTTGATTACTAATAATGTTATTCTGGATGTATCCATTGGTTGAACTAAAGATTAATATTCCTCCGCAGGCTTCGGCTTCGCTACTGGTCCTTCTTCCTTTGTTATAGGATATACGATTGCCAGAAATAGTAAAATTGTTGGCATTGCTATTAAGCTCTATTCCGTTAGCAGAGTTTCCAATATCTTCTCCTCCCGGGCCTATACCTACAAAGTTGTCTCTGATGGTAAAGTTTTGGGCAGAATAGACGGCAATACCATGAGAGTTTAAAGCTGTACCTACCGTTTCTCCGTTATCTCCGATTATGTTATTGGTGATCAGAACCTTACTTTTGTCTCCTCCACCCATTGAACCATTACCAAACAAATAAATACCGGTGAATGAATTTCCTGCCGGAGTTAAATTTTTATCAACCCCCACGTAATTATTAGAAATGGTTACAGAGTTTATCGGGTTTTGATTCATAATTATACCACATGCTTCTGCCTGAAAAGTATTGGATCTGTCGTTTTTACTGTTTTTACAAACAATGTTGTTGTCAATTAGTAGATTGGTAGCAGTAGCAGTTGCAGAAAAACAACGTATGCCTGAATATCCGTTGCCATAATCTTCACCGACACCTTGGATTCCGTCAGCTTTTAAGCCGACTATATTATTTCGAATTTCATATCCCGAATTAGCAATATGAATGGTAATGCCATTCATTGCATTACAGGAAACTACATTGTTAATAACTTTGGCGTTGTTGGCACTTCCTCCAAGAAAGGCAATGCCATGTCCACTGTTTCCATAATTCCCTGCTGCACTGGTTGCGTATAGGCCAGAAGCATTTATTCCTACATAATTACTCTCGATAGTGAGGTTGGAATTTGTGCCGGATGCTATTTCTATTGCTCCTTTATTGGTGTATCCGCCGTTTATTACATTATTTTTTATATCGAGATTTAAAGCACTACTAATGTTGATACCGGAACCGGAAAAATTTTCAATGAGTGTAGTACCAGCTTTGTTAGTACCAAAATAGTTGCCGATTATATCTACATCGTTACTACCGCTTACTTCAATAGCATTGGTAATACTTCCATGGCCACCAAATACGTTTCTGCTGCAATCATTGGCACCAATAATGCTATTATGTGCTTCTTCTAGTCTTACATAATATCCATTTCCACCGCCAACTTTTGAGGTTCCGTCCGAACCGAAAATGCAGTTATAAAGTTTAAATCCGGTTCCTGTCACCAGCAATCGCCAGTCCTGAATGATCAACCCGTCGATTGTTACATTATTTCCTGAAATAGCAAATTGATTATATCCCGGGCCATCAAAAATGACTACGGGGTTGCCGCAAGAAGCTCCCGGGGCGCTGGTTATTCCGTCTAAGGTAACATTGTTTTTAGAGATGAAGTAGTTTGCGGGATTACCCCCAACTATTGTTCCTGACACCTGAAAAATGATACGGTGAGGTCCGGCAGTAGCATCTGCATTCAGGTCCGCTATTGCTTTGGCAAATGAGCCATTGGGTTGGGCTCCCGACCAGTTGTCAGTAGTGGTATTAGTTACATAAAAATCAGTAGCAAAGCCTTTGTTAAGGTAAATAACAGTCAAAAAGATGACCAGGGTAATTCGTGGTAATTTTTTCATAATGTATTTGGTTAGTTAGGTTTGGATGACAATAAACAGGGCTTGTTATATTGTTTTTTCTACAATTCACTGTATTTAAAATGCTCATATTTGTTAGGGTTATTGTTATTTGTGAATTTTGTTTAAATATACAATGATTCATGGAATAAGAAAATAACTAATAGGTATTATTATATATTTGCGTTGTAAGGTAGGTATGGCTTTTTATAAAAAACTGTCTTCAATATCTTTAAATTATTGAAGCACGATTGTGGTTAAGCTATCAGGTTTGAATTGATAGTGTGAAAGTTTATGAAAAAGAGAAGCTGCTCCCAAAGTTGAAAGCAGCCTCTTTTTTTCTCTAAAGTATCAGGTAAGTATGAAAATTATTTGGTGGCTACAAGTTCCAGTTTTATTTCAAACTCGTCGTTGATAGCTTTATCACCAAGGTTATCAAAGAAGCTTCCTGAGCCATATTTGATATCATATTTGGTTCTGTCTACAACGATATTGGCAGTTGCTTTTACTGTATTTCCTTCAGTTTTTATAGTTGCAGGAAAAGAAATTTCGTTAGTAATTCCTTTAATAGTCAATTTTCCCTGAATATCATATTGGTCATTGCCTTTGCTGGTTACCGAAGAAATTACAAAGCTGGATTTAGGGAATTTGTCAGTAGAAAAGAAATCATCGGATTTTAAGTGTCCTACTAATTTCTGATTGTATCCCTGATCAGTTAAATCAGTGCAGGTAATGCTGGTCATATCTATTTCGAAACTGCCGCCTTTAAGGTTTTTCCCTTCAAAAGTCAGTGATCCGGAACTCAATGTTATTTCACCGGTATGTTCTCCGGTTATTTTTTTTCCAACCCAGGTCAGTTTGCTGTTTTTTACGTCTGCTTTATAAGTGGTTGAGGCAGGATTTACAAAAGATACTAATGCAAATACCACTGCCATAAGGGCAAATGAAATTGATTTCGTCATAATGTTTAGGTTTTTAATGTTTATTATGGTTGACAAATATATGTAATAACAATTAATGTTGCAACAACTATCTTGGGATTTTTTATAATACAGAAAAATTCTTTAAAGAGTTCCTTCGGCTTATTGTTTCAAAACTAGTTTTTCGATTTTATTATACCCTGCAAATGTTCCAAAACCATTTTTTATGTTGGAGTGAACCAGTACGGGTTCTGAAAATGGATTTTCGCCATCAAATTTGTAGACACTGGTGTTATACTTATAATAATTTTCGTCGGTGAAGAACATGATAACTTTTACTCCACAGTAGTGGCTATAGGTATTTACATTTGGATTATAGGGAGAAGGAGTTTTACCATTAGTCACCGTGATTTTATTTCCATCTTTGCCTGAGTCACTTATATAATTTTCAAGCCAGTAAAAATAAAATTCATGGTAGGAGGTATCTGAAGATGTGTAATTGTAGGGATAACCATAGTTACGTTCAGTTATAATGACCAAATGGGGAGATACCCTATAGTAGTTCTTAATTCCGGCAGGGTCTTGCCAATCCATATTCAAGGTATAAGTATATGAATCATTATAGGAATTTTTAAATGAATCTACAGATATATTAAATTCCAGGTCGTAAGCTTTGGGAATAGTGCAACTTGCTTCTGCATATAATCCATCGGTCGTTGAAGCTTTTAAGTAGTAGGTTTTCCCTTCCTCTATTTTAAACGAGTTGACTTCCGCCTTGTAATACTGAGTTCCTGGATAGTAGTAGAGCCATAGAGTATCGTTTTGGTCATGTATATAGATGGTAGCGTCTTTAATAGTGTCATTGGAATGAGAGACTTCATTTCCATAAATTGCTTTGGTTTTACCAATATATACATATATCACTTCATCCTGAGGGGAGATAAAGCTTGTCAAAACAAGTTGTGTTTCGGGAGAAGGAAGATCTGCATCTTTTACATTGGAAATGCAGGAAGTTATGGTGAATAGTAGAGCTAAGAATATATAGGCATTTATAATTTTCATAAGTCGTTAAAATTTAAAATTGTAACTAACGGAAGGTATTATCGGGAATAAGGATATTTGTTGTAATACCCTTTTAGAGTCGGAAGAGTAGTTATTATCTTCATAACCTATAAAATAAAAATAAGGGTTTTGCCTGCTGTATACATTGTAAATACTGAACTCCCAGGTTCGTTCATGGTGTTTCATTTTTTTGTGAAACTGAATTCCAAAATCTAACCTGTGGTAGGCTGCCATTCTGAAACTGTTTTTTTCTCCATAATTGCTGACATAGTCAATATAAAAAGGGTTGTTCGGTCTTGGTGGATTATTAGGTTGATGTGTTGGAGCCGCGTATTCTGAAATAGGTAATGTTATTGCATTACCGGTACCATATACCCAGGTAGCAGACAATGTGATTTTCTCCGATGGATGATAAATACCTACTAAAGAAATGTCATGTCGCCGGTCGTAACGTGCATAAAATTTTTTTCCAAAGTTGAGTGAATCAAACTGTAGTTGTGTCCATGATAAGGTATATCCGATCCATCCGGAAAATTTTCCGGATTTTTTTTGTAACAGGAACTCTGCTCCATAAGACCATCCCTGGCCTGAAGTAATATTGTCTTCCCAGTTAATCTGGCTCGCAGCGGAAGGGTCATCGATAAGAAGGAATGTGGCACCTTCTTTATAACCTATAATATTGTCTGATTTTTTGTAATAACCTTCAATGGTTAAGGCCAACTTCTTACTTGAAAAATCTTTTGCCATACCTGCAGCTACCTGTCTGGAGGCTTGTGGTTTTATGTTCTTGGTAGAAGGTACCCAAAGATCTGTAGGAAGGCCAATACCTGTGTTCGAAAGCAGATGGATGTATTGGTTCATGGTTGCATAAGAAGCTTTTAAAGATAAATCATCCTTTAATTTATATGCTCCTGAAAGTCTGGGTTCGGGGCTGATATAAGATACTTCATCTGTTATAAAGTTTGATACTCTTATACCTCCCAATAGTGTAAAGCGGGGAAAAGGCTTCCAGTTGTCCTGGATATAAATACTATTTTCTAATGAGTGAATACTCGTAGCCTTTTTAATATTTTCATTGCTGTAAGAGTCCCGAAGAACTAAAGCAGAGGGGGTGAATAAATGATAGATGGAAAGAAGCCCACTTTTAAAAGAATGTGCGGGGTTAGGTAAATAATCAATGTCAAATTTAATAGAATAATCCCTGATGTTGGATGAATAATTTAACTTGTATAGGTCGCCATTGTATTTATCTTCTTCAAATATATTAAACTTATATTTACTGTAAATTAAAGAAGTATTGGAGAAAGTTTTTTCATTAAAAAGATGGTTCCATCGAATAGTAGCAGTAGTGTTTTTCCAATAAAGTCCACCCTTATAGGTGTTATTGTCATAAGTAGAACTGAAAAACATTTTATCTCTGCCAGTATAGGTACTTACATATAATTTATTTTTTCTCCCGAAGTCATAATTAATTTTGGCATTCAGGTCATGAAAGTTATATCCTCCACGATTTTCTTTAGGCATTAAAGGATATATCAATGCATCTATATAGGTTCTTCTTGCAGATACTAGAAAAGAACTTTTGTTCTTTATGATTGGGCCTTCAAGGGTTAGTCTTGAAGAGATAATGCCTATTCCACCTTCACCATGTAGTTTTTCTTTATTACCTTCTTTCATGGTCATTTCTATTACTGACGATAAGCGTCCGCCATATTTAGCAGGAAAGCCACCTTTGGTCAGCTCCACACTTTTTAATGCATCACCATTGAAAATTGAAAAAAAGCCAAAGAGATGGTAGGCATTATATAAAGTTGCATCGTCTAATATTACCAGATTTTGGTCCGGGCCGCCGCCTCGTACATAAAGCCCGCTATTTCCTTCGCTTCCTTTCTGTACCCCTGGCATCAGTTGCAATACTTTCATTACATCTTTTTCTCCCAGTAGTGTAGGTATTTCCTTTATCTGCTGAACAGGGACCGATACGGAGCTCATCTGGACAGTTTCAGAAACTTTTTCTTCACGTACTCCTACAATTTCAACTTGTTCCAGCATTTTTTCTTCGGACACAAGTTCTATGTTTAATTCCTTGTTTTCTTGCAGAGATACTTGAATAGTTTGTTGAGTGTAACCAAATGAACTAAACAGGAGTGTAACCGTGTCGGATTTAGGTATGGTAACAGAATAAAACCCATAAGTATTGGTCTCTGTGCCGGTTGATAACTCTTTTACAAAAATCACTACTCCCGGTAAGAGCTCTCCGCTACCCTTTTCTTTAACATACCCGCTTATGGTGACTTTATTGGTTTTTTGGGCATAGGCCTTGCTGAATATTACTAATAGTAATACCAGTAAGGTTATAGGCAATTTAGTTTTCATAAAAAAGTTTTTCTGGGTTTGAATTGTATTTGATGTAGCTGTTATAAGCTCCAATCGCTTACAATTTTAATGCCATTAGAAACTAAAAGCAAAATTAACTTGAGGTTATTGACAATCTATAAGTCAATACAAAATAAAGAGAGTATAATTTTTTTCTTTTAATGTGATTATTTGCTTTGTAATAATATAAAGGCACCCCAAAAGAAAGGAGATGGATATTGCTTTTTTAACTCCAATTGTGCCTGTCTAAAAGCCTCCGGAATATCATTGATCTCTACTAGTTTTTTATAAAATAGAGACATTAGCTTTTGGGTACCTTCATCAGAAACTGCCCAAAGACTCATGATAATGTTTTTGGCACCGGCAATTTGAAAAGATCGTTGAAGGCCAAGTACACCTTCTCCATTCATTTCTTCTCCCAGTGCGGTTTCGCATGCAGAAAGTACCACAAGGTCCGTTGAATGCAAATCCATATTCATTGCTTCGTAAGCAGTAAGTATACCATCATCCTGATGATGTCCTGGTGTCAGGCCTTTAAGAGTCTGGTTGGAACCTGTAAATAGTAAACCTGATCGCAACAAAGGATTTTCTATAACTACATTTTTTTCCATCCCAAAAATCTTCGCGGATCTTTTTTTGTAATAATCGTTCAGGAAATATC
>DATCKK010000601.1:0-2029 GCA_036562325.1 Cytophagaceae bacterium
TTCTGAACCATTATTAATAGTGTATTGAAAGTTCTCCCATTCACCATATCCGTTGTTAGTAATTTTCCATGCACCATCAGCTTCCGAATGGCTGAATGCTCCGGGGATAGGAGTGATCCAATTCACAATGTTGTTGTCAAAACCATCGGAAAACAGGCATCCGTTAGTTGTACCGGAAACAAAAAAGTTGGATTTGGTTTTTGTATTTGAGCCATTTGAATTAATTACTTCAAGGCTTACCGTCTTGAAACCTGGTGTGGAATAGATAACTGAATGAGGGCCTGCTCCGGAGGCAGTTGCAGGAGTAGCGTCAGTACCAAAATTCCAGTTATAAACTTCCGAACCAATTTTATTGGTGGTGGCGTCAGAAAATATTACGCTGTTGCCAAGACAGGTTGAAACTGAAGATGCCGTAAAATCAGCATTGGGCGGTAAGCCGGATTCGTAAACGGTGGTGAAGTAATTGAGGTTAAAACCGCCTGCAGAATAATAAAACCTGATTAGGTGCTCTCCGCCGGTAAGCACAACGCCTGGTACTTCCACTGTCGTCCAGTTTTGCCAACCTCCTGTAAGCGGAATTTCAACATTCGATTTAATAAGCTCTCCATCTAATAATATATTTAAATTACCGCCTCCATTCAATGAAGCTACGCGAAACTGAAAAGTATAACTACCAGACTGGTCGATCTGTACCAGGTAATCACCCCAGTCACCAGCGTCAATGTGGCTTACATTTTGTCCTGCACCGTCATCTGTAGTATTTTCAAGGTTGGTACGGTTTCTTCTATAATGATTTTCAGCTTCTATCTTACCGGGAACGTTATATTTTTTTTGAGTATAAGAGGCACTAAGATAGGCAGTGCCTAATGGGGTAAGCGTGCCATTGCTGCCAAGAATATTAATGGAAGGGTTAGAAGAGGCCCTTCCGGTAAACCACGAATACCTGAATATATCCGGATCGTTTTCGTATGCATTTACCATAATTTGCATATGTTCAATTTTATCTTCCTGCGATTGGTTGGAGTCCCAGTTGGCAAACTCTGTAACCCATATAGGGCGTCCATATTTCTTCAGGTTATTGGTAAGTGCTATCGCTCCGTAAGGATTTCCCTCGTATGTATGAAAGGCTATGTAGTCTACCCAACATTCCGGGCATTCAGCAAAAAACTCATCGTGCCATTTGGTAGGATCATAATATTCGGAAGGACAGGCATTCCCTCCACAATAAGCAGGAGATGCACTTACGATTTGAAGTCCTCTGGCCGCGGCTACCTGTTCAATTTTGTACCACACACTGGCAGCATATTGTGGGCTTATATTGGCTTCCACGTAAAAGTTGGGCTCGTTATAGGCTAAAATATATTTGGCACCTTCCGGTATATTTTCAATTGCTTCCTCCACATTGAAATTATTGTTCCAGAACATCGGCACAAACTCGACCCCCAGTGATTGATAGTAATTTGCTACACCGGCATCGGGTTGAGAACTCCAGTTGTACCACCATGAAATACCCTCTTTCAGGACATTCATATCTTCCTGTGTGTGATAGCCATATGCAAGGCCTCGTTTGGGGCTCTGGGCAGACAGGTTAAAACTTAGTAATAGTATCAGGAGAGGAATGAATCGTAGGATTTTGCTCATGATATTTATAATAGTTAGGGTTATTGCGGGGTTAATTTACAGTAAACAAAACGGAAATAAATGGAATAAAGCAATTATATCCAGTTATTTTCCGAAGCCAGAGTTTCAATTTTCAGCTGGTTGTTCTTTGAATTGGATACTTTAATACTCAAAACATTAATTGATTTTCAGTTATTTATTGTAAAAGAGTCGAAAAGTGTTACGTTTAGCAAGCAAGCTGATTTCTATATGAATTATTAGAAAAGGTAGGAGGTGGTTATCCATTAAAGTAATTGAATATAAATAGTTAATACTTTCATAAAAGGGAGAAAGTCTAATTATTATTAAAAAACTAACACTTTGGCATACTTTTTCGTAACTTAAAACCAAAATCTAAAGAATAAATATG
>DATCKK010000603.1:0-3633 GCA_036562325.1 Cytophagaceae bacterium
AAGCTTTTGCGTTCAATAACATCTCTTCCATGGCTTTTTCGTATGAAGTGTTGGAGGTATCGGTTGATATGTACATTTTGATAAGAGGAATGCCTGTTTGCCTGGCTTGTTCTTCGACCAGTTCTTCGCGTATTCCGTGCATGGAAACTCGTTTATGTTCCTTGTTTATTGTAGTAAGCAAACCAATAACCTCAATGGTGTTTTCCTGTAGGACTTTATATAGGGCGAGGGTAGAGTCTTTTCCACCACTCCAGCAAAAAATAGCTTTTTCTTTCATGAAGAATCTGTTTAATGGTTAATATTACTAGTAATGTTAAATAATAAAAAGTATTGGGCTTACTTTTAAGAAAATTTTTAACCTCTCTTTGAATATATTGTATGCAGATAAATATATTAGAAAGAGATTAATCGCTTATTGAAGTTAATAGTATGAAAAATCTTTTTGCACTTGCTATTTTATTTTTTGTGGTAATGATAGCCAATGGACAGCCAAACACCAGGGAATATGCTGAAGAGTTGGCTAAGCAGGGTAAATATAAACAAGCTTTAAGTGTTATTGATAAAGTTATTGCAGCTGACCCAAATATTTCCGGTAATTATCAGTGTAAAGTTGATTATCAAATGAAGCTTAAGTTATACAAGGAGGCCTATGCCACAATTACGGATGCCATTAAGTTAATGCCAGACTCGATTCTTTTATATGATACAAGGGGAAGTATGTATGAATCTTTTAAAATGTACAGAGAAGCGATTCAGGATTTTACTACTGCTTATGAAAAAACAGCTGATCCGAAGTTAAGATCCCATATACTGGCCAATAGAGGTGGTACAAAGGCAAAGATCAGGAATTTTGAAGGGGCATATATCGATCTGAAGAGAGCAGTAGAGTTTGATTCAACGAATATAAATGCATTGAACAACCTTGCTATAGTATGTGATGAAGCGAACAAGCCGGAGGAAACTTTGGTATATCTGGAAAAGATCATTGCCATGGATTCCACTTTTATTGCAGCCTATGTGAACCTGGGGTTTAAATATCAGAGAATGGAACAACATGAAAAAGCTTTGGGTTATTTTAATAAGGCAGTAGAATTGGGGCCTTCCGAAGCTTTGGGGTATAGTAACAGAAGTTTTAGTAAGTTGAAACTGAAAGATCTCGATGGCGCTATGAAAGATATTAATTACTCGATTAAGCTTATGCCTGGTAATTCCTATGCTTATAAGATCAGAGCTTTGATTAATATGGAATTGGGTAAAACTAAAGCTGTATGCGAAGATCTGAATAGAGCCAAAGAGCTTGGATATACTCAGCAATATGGCAAAGAGGTAGAAGAATTGCTGGAAGCTAATTGTAAAGGAACTGGTAAATAAATATGTATGGTGTCTGGATAGTTTTATATAACTTTCGGAAGTTCGTCTTATTATTGTCGTATTTACACTCTCTGAATCTCGATTTTTATAATTATTATTGTGGCATAAACTTAAATATCAAACGCTATGACCACAAATATATTTGTTAATCTACCAGTGAAGGATCTGAAAAGGTCCATGGAGTTTTTTGCTCAATTGGGATATTCTTTTAATATGCAATTTACCGATGAAAAAGCAACATGTATGGTTATAAGTGACCAGATATATGCTATGTTGATCACGGAGGAGTATTTTAAGACTTTTATCAAAAAAGAAATTTGTGATACAACGAAAAGTACTGAAGTACTTGTTGCGTTATCAGTAGAAAGTAAGGATAAAGTGAATGAGATTGTTGATAAAGCAATAAAAGCAGGAGGAAAGGTGGTGAATGAACAAGATCTTGGCTTTATGTTTTTCAGAAGCTATGAAGATCTTGATGGGCATACCTGGGAATATTTTTACATGGATCCTTCTGCGGCGCAGGGTTAATTTTAAGAGTTTGAATTTTTTGAGCCCTAATTATTTAGGGCTTTTTGTTTTATTTCACTATTCTTTTTTTCAATGCAATAGTTAATAATTTTTATGTTTTTTATTGAAGCGGGCAGGCTTTTATCTTAACCCTGGGAATATTAGTTTAGAGGAAATTCTGATTATAATAAATTGAGGCCGTTGATAAAATCGAAGCGTTATGAATATAAAATGTTATAAGGTATTTAAGCCAGGATCGTTGAAAAGGTTAAAGTTTATTGATGGAGATCTTGGTAGCCCCGGAAAAGGGGAGGTAACCATAGAAGTAAAAGCAATAGGGCTTAATTATGCGGATATATTTGCCATTATGGGTTTGTATAGTGCAACACCCAAAGAGCCCTTCATTCCGGGGTTGGAGTACTCGGGAGTAGTGATTAAAACAGGAGAGGATGTGAATGGTGTTAAAGTAGGAGACAAGGTAATGGGAGTAACAAGGTTTGGTGCATATACTACGCATTTAAATATAGATCACAGGTATATAATCCCTTTACCATCGGGCTGGTCATTTGAGGAAGGTGCAGCGTTTCCGGTACAAGTGCTAACGGCTTATTATGGCTTGGTTACTTTGGGTAATTTGCAAAAAGGCCAGACGGTACTTATACATAGTGCGGCCGGAGGTGTTGGATTGCTTGCTAACCGGATTGCTAAAAAAATGGGTGCCTATACTATCGGTGTAGTTGGTAGTGTCTCAAAGTTTGAAATTCTGAAAAAAGAAAATTATGACCGTTGGCTCATTCGTTCCAATAACTTTAAAAAAGAGGTGATGCAAGCATTGGAAGGACGAGAGTTGAATTTGGTTATGGAGACGACAGGTAATAAATATTTCTATTGGAGTTATGACCTGCTAGCTCCTATGGGCCGAATGATATCTTACGGTTCTGCACAGTTTACACCTTCCGGAAAATCGCCATTCTACCCGCTGCTACTTTTGAAATATTTGTTTCGTCCGAGAGTAGATCCTTTATCGATGATAAAAGCAAACAAATCATTAATGGCATTTAATCTTATATGGCTATATGAAAGAGTGGATTTGATGAAACAATTGCTGGACGAAATATTTCAATTGAACATGGAAGCACCGGTGGTAGGAAGAGTATATGCGTTTAATGATTTGCCAAGCGCATTGATAGATTTTAAATCGGGTGCTACTATTGGAAAGCTGGTGGTAAAGACAAGTGAGTAAAGGCTGTTAAATCTCTTGAAATATTAGTAGTGGTTATTTTTGCGGTACTTATCTAAAAAATATGCATTTATCAAACTTAAACATTATATTTAGGGGATCTACTTTAGCCAGTAATTAAAGCACTAAGAATGTTGACACCCTTAACTCATTTCGTTTCTTATGCTAACTGTAAGAGATACATGCTTTTGTTTTTTTTATTGTTGTTAGCTAATATAAATATTTCATCTCATCCTGTTATTATAGATAACACTTCAGAAGATTTTCTGGTGCCTGTTTCCGGAATTCGCATTTTAAAAGATACGACCCGACACTTGTCAATAGATGATGTACTTTCCCGCCATTCACAATTTCAAAATTTTGAGCATGATAAAGTTGGAGAGGAGAATGCTGTATATTGGGCCCACTTTCAATTAATAGATTCGTCGGAAACTTATAAAAACTGGATTTTGCAGCTTTCACTTCATTCGGAAGATGCCCGGGTATATATGTATTCACAAGGCAAACTAATAAGC
>DATCKK010000608.1:0-4242 GCA_036562325.1 Cytophagaceae bacterium
CCATAAGGCTGTTTCGGCGCGCCGTTGCTTTCCAGTTAATCGTTCGCACATCATCTCCCGGAACATATTCTTTGATTTGCTCAAACTCAAGGTTATGCCCCAGCCTCCGGATCTTCTTTATTCCGGTATCGCTAAGCCTATTGGAGATCGCCATAAGTTCATACTTCCTCATTTGCAAAAAGGAAGGATATACCTTCACTACCCTTGGCGTCTCTTCAAATATAAACCTCCTGGAAACAAGGCCCAGAAAGCCTTTGATGAAAACATTCACCACACCAAATTCATACTCGCCTCTTTTTATCGGGCGTAAATAGTATACTAATTCTTTCTTACTACCGGAATCTATTCTGGCATTTATTTTAAAATCACGTACCTGAAACTGAAAGGGCAATTCATCAATAACTGTTACCTTTGCCTTAAACCCATAATTATTTTCAATAGTAATACTTACCGGGTTTTCGTCCCCATTGGAAAAACGGTCGGCACATTTTCTTGTTCCTTCCAGGCCTTTCTTTTGTATGAACAGCGCAACGATATCTACAATGAATAAGCCGGACAAGCAGATAAAATAAATCTTAGCTATCGACACCATTGGATAAAATAAAAACCCAATGAGGAACAATAGTATATTTATTCCCAAAAGAACAAACAACAGATTATTTATAAACAGCCCCTTATAAAATTTTTTCACCTGGGTATTTCTATGTTTTTAATGATAAGCTGAATTACTTCCTGGGTAGTCGCGCCTTCCATTTCTTTTTCGGGAGTAAGCATTACACGATGGTGCAGCACAGGTACGGCCACCCGCTGAATATCATCAGGAGTTACAAAATCTCTTCCCTGCATTACTGCAAACGCCTTCGCTGCCGAAAGGATGGCCAGTGAAGCTCTTGGCGAAGCTCCCAGATATAAAGAGCTGTTCGTTCTTGTGTGAGTAACGATCTGCGCAATATATTTTAACAGGTGAGCATCTATATGAATACTTCTTACCAAAGTCCTGAATTCTTCTATATCTGCCGGGCTAAGTATGGGCCTTACTTCATTTATATCATTTATACCCTTACGGGAATGAAAACCTTCCAATATGGAGATTTCCTCCTCCAGTTCAGGATAGTCCACATTGATCTTAAATAAAAAGCGGTCAAGCTGGGCTTCCGGCAACCGGTAAGTACCTTCCTGCTCTACCGGGTTTTGAGTAGCCAGTACCATAAATGGCTTTTCCATTTTATGGCTTATTCCATCAATAGTAACCTGCCTTTCTTCCATCACCTCAAACAATGCACTTTGCGTTTTCGCCGGGGCACGGTTGATTTCATCTATCAGAACGATGTTAGAAAAGACAGGGCCACTCTTAAATGTAAACTCCGAAGTTTTAGGATTAAACACAGAAGTACCTAAGACATCCGAAGGCATAAGGTCAGGAGTAAATTGTATACGGCTGAAGTTAACCGCTATGGTTCTTGCCAGCAACTTGGCAGTAAGTGTTTTGGCAACACCCGGCACACCTTCAATTAACACATGGCCATCGGCAAGTATTGCAGCCAATAACAGATCTATCATATCTTGTTGTCCTACCACTATCTTCCCCACTTCTGACCTCACCTGGCCTATAGCTGCAGATATGCGTGTCAGATCTGTTCTTTTTTCAAATAATTGGTCATCCATAAAAATTAATGCTTTGTAATGTTATTGAATTCTTCAATAGTTGAGTTTAACTGATGCAAGGTGCGTTCATCGACCTGATCCATACGTTGTATTTTCTTAATCAACTCTATAAGCTTTCTTGTCAATTCCCTTGATACACCTGACTTTTCAGAAAGTTTATTTATAAACTCTTCCGTCAGTTCATTCGTTTTCAGATGATACCTGGAGCGTACCTGTTCCAGAAAATATACAATCTTTTTATTCGCCAGGTCGGCGTGGTCTCCGTGATGAAAGTACAGCCTTCCAACAGTAGAAATAAATTCAAGGCTTACGTTTTCAGGCGCTTTTATAATCGGTATGGCTCTTTGTTTACGTTTCGCTTCAAATACCACGAACAAGATAAGCGAAAGTAAAGTTAAACCATACGCCCACCTCAATGGTGTCTTACTTATAATAAAGCGCAAAGGACTGGACTGTTCTCCTCTTCCTACTTTATAATACTCATCCCAAATAATTTCACCATCCGACAGGTATGAAAATGCGTTGGAAGCAAAGCGATGATTATTGCCCCTGAGCATATAAAAGTTGGTAAATGCCAAAGGCGTAGAAGATAATATAAACTCCCCATTGCCATACTTCACCCTCAACAACACCGGATGCCCTTTGCTATTGGTAGCTGCTATCATTGTAGAAGCAGTATCAAAAGAAGAAAAGTACATAGGTACCGCTTCCGGATTGTAAAAGAATTTCCTGGCATCTCCAAAGGAAGGATTTACAAACGTTAAAGCCATAGAGTCTGCTTTAACGTCAAATATAGTGCTGTCTAAACCTGACAGGAAATAATCGTTCAATTGCACTTTTAACGAATCTGCCAGTATTCCTGAAAATTTATTCGCCGCAATAAATGTAGTACCTCCGTAGGTTACAAAGTCAAGCAGGTTATAAGCATCCAGGTCATCGGGAGAAAATGAATGGTTAATGAATATATAATTGTTGGCCTGAGCATATTCCCCTTCCTGAAAGTTTTCATAAACCGTTTTATAGGAAGCGTGTACTTTTTCGTTTTTAGCCGCCTTTTTCAACAAGTCGAACAAAACATAATTGCCGAAAGGAATCTTATCCGACCTGGAAAAGGTGAGCCTCCAGTCAATGGGTTTAGGCTTGGCCAACTCCAACAGGATAAATACGATAAATACCGACCCCAGAACCAATATGTATTTCAGATCCTTTTTCATTGTTTGTCTTTAATACCTGTGCTTATCAACTGAAAAGAAGTCCTGGCCTGGGTAAAACTTTCTTTGGTCAAAGGAATATCTCCATACCAGCAATATTCAAAAATACGTGTGGCATCCCTGAAGGCGTCTTTCACTTCATTTAGTTTTATCTCTTTCAGGTAATCGTAATTAGTCTTGGCAGAAGACCATTCGATGATTCCTTTTTCGGCCAGCTCCTTCAGCAATAACAGATATGAATATCGTACCGCTTTTTTATAATCTTCGTTTTTAATGGCCTCTTCCACTATAGCGTTCAAATCTACTTCACGGATGTCTTCGATTTCTTCCTGCACTCTTACCGATTTGGCTTTTTTCCTGTAAAACAAGCTCATTCGGTCAGCTCCGATCAGTTTCCAGATAATAAAGAGTATTGTCAGGGGCAATATCACATACATGAACGAATTATATAAAACATTATAGGTCGTCTCTACATTGGTATTGCCAAACAACTTTGACAGCAGCCAGAAGAGGATTCGTTCAAACCAGCCGATAGACGCTTTATTTTCTCTTATGTAATCAAAATCGCTATCTGCGCGAAAGCCTTCCAGAGCTTGTTCATCAAAGGATAGCGGCTGAATACGGCTGCTATCATACAATACTACTTGTTGAACACCGGAGGTATCGGCCGCTGCAGATCCACTCAGTACAAGAAAAAATAACAGAAACAAAAAATTAATATGTCTCTTCATTACGTACACTTGTATCCGTGCCTATAGACTCTATACGCTCCATCAAGCCTTTAGACTCTTTCATTTCTACCAGGTTAAAATATTGAAAACATACAGCAATGATCGGTAAGGCATAGGTAAATGTTGACATTAACATATAAACGGCAGACCATACTGTAGTAAAGATAGTAGCTCCCTGTTCCATATTCATCGTCATACTTCCTATCACTGCCGTTAAAATAGTAATGGGCAGCGAAAAGGCATATAATATCATACTCTGTATCATTCCCATTATAAACAATAAGCCAAAGGTGGACCACCACTTGCCTTTAATCAAATAAAAGCATCTGGAAACGGCATTCGAAAAGGATGCTTTTTCTTTTATCATTACTATAAACAGCAATGATAAGGCTACCGAAACATAGATTCCCGGTATTATTAAGAGAATCATTCCCAGCATAATAATCAAATAGGAACCTATGGCCCCCAGGATTACCCTGAAAAAATCTTTCTTCACCAGTTTAAATACATCACTGACATCAAACTCTTCTACCGAACTATCGGTGTAAAGATTGACGTATTCAAAAACCACCAAAGAAATAATTGAAATGGAAAGGATAAAAAAAAGCATAAAAAATATAGCTTCTCCACCCAAC
>DATCKK010000609.1:0-6491 GCA_036562325.1 Cytophagaceae bacterium
CGTAAGAACTAACTCCTCTGCCTTCCATTCCCCATTGATTGGGGTAAAGAAGGTAATTACCAATGGTTTTGTCATTGATAAGGTATTTGGTATTAATGAAAACTTTAGAATATTCTGATACTCTTTGATCCGGATGTTGAAATACTTTTTCAAGCCCTACTCTGAATTTCCAGATACCGGCATTATAGTAAGCGTTTTCGTGTAAGGTCAGGTTTCTCCATACTTTAGGGTATAAAGTATTTCGGTGACGGATATCAAACGCAATCCATTGATGATCTTTTTTATCAGCTTCGGGTATATCGTTTTGAAGTACACCGGTATTTAACCATGCAGTAGCAGAGTAGGAGGCCTGTTTAAAATATTTTCCATTAACAGCCAGTCCAACCTGTACCCCGTCATAGTTATTATACCATAGATCCGGCCTCCAGTAGTTTCGCTGTTTAGTCCATGAGGGGATATTGGGGACTCTGTGATCAAACTGCCAGGTACTGATACCTCCTTTGCCGACCTTATTATCTCGCAAATCCACGTCAGCCAGGTAATGGTCTGGATCAATTTCAACAGAGATAATTTCTCCAGGTACTTTTATTCGGGCAGTATAAGTAGGGAGGACACGATCCCATCCATACCACTTGGGAAGTACCGTAGCGTCCGATTGTTTAACAAACCAGGTATTTGGTATAATAAACTTATGCTCAACACTGTCTTTAGTAGTAACAGTGAAGTCTATCGGCATGTGCATGCGTCCTTTTCGAATAAAGGTAATATCGTATTCGTCTTCGCTTACTTTTTTTACTTTTTTAATACCATAATCAATAAACTTATCCGATTCCAGCCATTGGTCGAAGAACCAATTAAGGTCAGCTTTGGTGTAGTCAATTATGGCTTGCCGGAAATCTTCCGGATAGGGATGGGCAAATTTCCATCGCTGTACATAATATTGCATGGCCTTTAGAAATAACTCATCCCCCAGTACATACCTTAAATTGTACAGCATAGTACCTGCTTTATAATAAACCAGGCCGTAATTGCCCCCATGTCTGATAGCACCGTTAAATGCTGCCGAATGTTGGTTGATCCTTTCATCATAACCTTCGGCTACATGGTTAAGATAAGGGTAATAAAGACTAGTGTATTTGACATCGGAAGGGTCAAGGTATTTGGTTATAAATTTATTGGCTCCGGTTCTTGGTTGTGGGCCTCCCATTAATTTATCCAGAGCCCAGGCAGTAAGAAACTGAGTAAATCCTTCATCCATATAAGCTCTGTATGTCTCGTTATTTGCTACCATTCCATAAAACCACATATGGCCTACCTCATGTGCCAACAGACTTTGATGTTGAGGGTAGGTGCCTCCATCCAATGTTAACATAGGGTATTCCATTCCATCTCTTGCATCCGCCACAATTATTTTAGGCCATTCATACATTCCAAAATCGGTAGAATAAATTTTAATAATCACAGCGGTAAACTCTGCCGATAATTGCCATTTACTGGCATGAGGTTCCTGGGCCAGAGCAATTACTTTTATACCATTCCAGTCAACCTCATCGATACGATAAGTCGGATCGGCGGTAAATGCAAAGTTGTGTACATTGATAGCGTGATATTTCCAGGTTTTTGTTTTTCCTTTTTCTCTTGGGATAATAACAGAAGGGGCTTCCTTGAACGGTTTATCCGCAAAGTTTTTCATGTCGAGTTTGGCTCTTAAGGAGTCCGGCATTACTTCTTCACGGTTTACCAGTACACCTGTTGCTTCTACAATATATTCCTGGGGGAAGGTAAGCTCAATATCAAACTGGCCAAAGTTGTTATAAAACTCTTTGTCCAGGTGCTGATCGGTGGTCCAGCCGAATTTTTCATCATAAACAGTAATGGCAGGATACCAGTGTACTCCATTGTAATGTTTGTATCCCCATGATTCGAATAAGTCCATTCTTCTTCTCATGCTGCCATCATCAAAATATGTTTTGAATTGGCAAGTGACTACCAGGGAATCATTGGGGGCAAGAACTTCATTTAATATAACCTTTAATATAGTGTTATCAAGTTGGGTAGTTACTCTTTGCCCGTTTACCCGCATATCTTCAACTACGGTTCCCAAGCCCTGGGCTTCATATTTACCGAACTTTACAGGAACATCATTTTCAATATTAAGACTATGATAGTAAGAGCCGGGTTGAAAGGCATTCTGAAAAAGATGGAAATACAATTCCTTTAGTGTATCCGGAGAGTTATTATAATAAGTGAGTTTATAAGAGTCACCGATAATAATATCTGTTGAATCGTCTATTGTTGCTTTAATTTCGTAATGGACATCCTGTTGCCAATATCCCGGCCTGGGAAGCTTGTTTTTCCAGTAATGTGGGTTTTCTTTACTTCGGAAATTAACAAGGTGTTCCTTATCTCTTTGTCCTACTACCAGTTGACTGGTTAATATTACCAATATCAGGGCAAAAGTTATACGCATGAGCATCTTCCCTTTAATAATTTAAAAACTAATTTTAAGCTTGAAATTACTATTTTTTCTGTGGAATAAAATTGAATTTTTACCTTTGTGAAAACAAAGCGCGTATCTTTGCCAACAATCAGTATCTTTTTTTTGATACCTTAAGTATAAGTACAGTTATGAACCGTCCTGACTTTAACGATATATTTATGGAACTGGCAGTAAATCTTGCCAGAAGGTCTCATTGTGTTCGCCGGCAGGTAGGGGCAGTATTGACAAAAGATACACGTATTATTTCCATAGGGTATAATGGCCCGCCTCCAAAAACTCATAACTGTGATGAGGAATGGCCGGAAACAGGTTGTCCCAGAGATTCCAAAGGAAGTTGTTCCCTGGCCCTGCATGCGGAGCAAAATGCGATTATATTTGCGGTGAAAAATGGAGCAGATATAGAAGATTCAACCTTTTATGTAACACTTTCTCCTTGTATAGCCTGTGCGAGAATTATTTTTTCTGCCAAGATAAAGAAAGTGATTTACCTTCATTCGTATGCAGAATATAAAGGGATACCATCCGACGAAGGGGTAGATTTTTTACGAAAGTTTGGTGTGGAAGTGGAGAAATATCAGGGGCCGGTTACAGCGGACTTTCTTAAGTAAATTATGAATTACCAATGAATGGAACAGCTATGCTGTTCTATTGTCAAATCCAGGTAAAATAATAAGTTATAACTGAGGGGGCATGTATGTCATACCTGCTTTAATTCAAAATCATAATTCATAATTAAATAAGGTTCACTTCCATTTCCAGGCCAATACCAAATTTCTCCTTGACGGATTGTTGAATAGCTATGGCCAGGTCTTTGATTTCGGAGCCTTTGGCACCTCCGTAGTTTACAAGAACCAGCGCTTGATTTTTGTGAACTCCTGCTTTTCCAATTGTTTTCCCTTTCCAGCCACATTGTTCGTTAAGCCAACCGGCAGGCACTTTTACCATACCCGGGACGGTTTTGTAACAGGGAATTTCAGGATACTTTTTTTGAAGCTCAATAAATTGCTCTTCCGGAATCTCCGGGTTTTTGAAAAAACTTCCGGCATTCCCAATCTCTGCAGGATCCGGCAATTTGCTCCTTCTTATATGAATAACCGCATCGCTGATAGCTTTCACTGAAAGTGTTTGAACTCCCATTTCCTCCAGTGTAGATTGTATGGCACCGTATGAAGTATTAAACACAGGTTTTTTTCGTAATTGTAAAGTGACCGAGGTTATTATGTATTGTCCCTTCAGGCTGGTTTTAAAAATGCTGTTGCGGTAACCGAATTGACATTCCTGTATAGTAAATACTTTTTTATGACCGGTTTTAATCTCGATAGCTTCCAGTGAATGAAATGCATCTTTTAGTTCTACTCCATAAGCACCAATGTTTTGAATAGGGGAGGCACCTACGGAACCAGGTATTAAAGACAGATTTTCAATTCCGCCCAGGTTTTTATCTATGGTGTAAAGGACAAGGTCATGCCATACCTCACCACCTCCAGATTTTAAATAGACAAAGTCCTTGTCTTCGTTGACAATCTCTATTCCTTTTATTTTGTTTAATAAAGCCAGGCCTTCGAAATCTTTGCTCAAAAGAATATTACTTCCCCCTCCCAAAACCAGTAAAGGCAAGTTTTGATACTCCTTATCTTTTAATATAGATAAGAGTTCTGCTTCTGATTCAAACTGTGTGAAATAGGTTGCTTTGGCTTCTATTCCGAAAGTGTTTAATTCCTTTAAAGAATAGTTTTGCTGCACTTTCATTCGTAGTGATGCTGTCTATATATTAATTAATTAGTAAACTCTGAATTTGCAGAAAAATATTATATCTGGTTATATAAATACCATTGATCATCGAAGGTAGTAAAAAAGATTTTAATCACACCTTTACAAGATCAAAATAAAAGGTGGATTTTCAGATGCAAACTTTTACGTTGAAGTTATTTATATTGATGGTATTTAAATACAATGCTTTCTTGGTAAAGTTAATAAGATGTTAAATCGTAAAATTGCGTGTGAACGATTGGGCTATCTTAAAAATTTTAAATTTTTATTTATTAAAATCAAGATGTAATGTAAGATTAATGTATGTATTGATGTAACTTTATTTTTCTATCGTAATAGTAAGATTTAATGATGGTGATTTTTTTTTTCGACAGAGGCAAAGTAGGTAATACTTCTCAATTGCAGATGTAGAAAGGGATTGAGTGATATGTATATAATGTTATGATATCCCGGATACATATTTTTAGTACAATATGTGTCAATTTAAAATGATTCTAAATAGGTTTTTATACCTATGTTGATAAAATTAATATATTGATTTACAGGTATTTGATTTGTTTTATCGAAGATAAGTCATATTTTATGTGAAAATGACAAAAAAAGGTATTTGAATAATTAAAAAGCAATACTAGATTTGTGCGTCTTTTAAAAGCATAATATGTCCACAAGAAAGGATAAAACAAAACTAAACATGTCTTTCAGAAATACCATTAATTGTTTTTCGCGTTTATTGTTTATATTTTTTCTTACAATAAGCGTAAGCATTTCAGAAAAAGCCCAGGCACAAGAGATAAATCAGGCTCTTGCAGATCAAGGCCAGGCATTGTTTGATGCGAATTGTAAGCAGTGCCATGCTTTCAATGAAGTGGTTGTAGGTCCTGCATTGAAGGACAGCCATAAGAGGTGGAAAGAAGGAGATTTGATCAAATTCATTTTAAAGCCTCAGGAATATATCACCACTTCCGGCAATGCATATGCCAAGCAATTGTACGAGCAGTACAAGCAATACATGCCTAACCACACATTCCTTTCTAATGACGAAGTTAAAGCCATCGTTGAATATATAAAGGCTGAAAGTATTGCACCAACTACATCTGCGGGAGGTGGCGGTAATAATGGTGAAAATTTGAACCAAGTTGTATCAGAACCTGGAGATAGCAAATATTCTACCACTATCCTGGTACTTGTAGTAGTAGTTTTAGTGCTGGTTCTGGTAATGCTTATCGTGTTCCTGAATGTGATTAAAAAATATCTGAAAGACAGAGAAGCTAATTTAGATGAGGAGGATAGAGAGATAGTTAATCAGAAGTTCGACATAGGAAGTGTTATCAGAAGTAAGATGTTTATCAGCATTGTTGGTTTCATTTTCGTATGTGTGGCCGTAAGAGCTTGTTGGGTTGGATTAATTTCCGTAGGTGTTGAACAAAACTATGCTCCTGTTCAGCCAATACCATTCTCACATAAACTACACGCCGGAGATAACAATATCGATTGTAACTATTGCCATACTGGTGCAGCCAGAGGTAAACAAGCCGGTATTCCTTCTTTAAACATATGTATGAACTGTCACAGCGCAGTTACAAAAGGACCTAAGTTTGGAGAAGAAGCTATCGCTCAGGTAGTAAAAGCATACGAAGAAAACAGACCTATTCAATGGGTGAGAGTACACAACCTGCCTGACCTTTCTTACTTCAATCACTCACAACACGTAACAGTGGGAGGTATTGAGTGTCAGACTTGTCACGGACAAATAGATACTATGGAAGTTGTACGTCAGCACGCTCCATTGACCATGGGATGGTGTGTAAACTGTCACAGAGAAACAGTGGTTAACGGCAAAGACAATGAATATTATGACAGACTGTTAGAGCTTCATAATAAGAAGTCGGGCATGAAAGTAGCGGATATCGGAGGTTTGGAATGTGCTAAATGCCACTATTAATAAATTAAAGTAACGGCCTTATTCATCATTAAAGAATAATATGAAAGATAATAATAAAAAATACTGGAAAGGTATAGAAGAATTATCTAACGATCCTGAGTTTTTAAAGAATGCAGACAGAGAGCTTCCTGAAGGAATAGCTCTTGGTAATGGAGTGGAAGATGGGTCTGATAGTTCAGGGACGGACAGAAGGGACTTTTTAAAGCTATTAGGTTTTGGAGTTGCAGCTGCTTCTCTTGCGGCATGTGAAGCACCGGTTAAAAAAGCAATTCCTTATGT
>DATCKK010000612.1:0-8109 GCA_036562325.1 Cytophagaceae bacterium
GTTTATATGCTTTCATCCTATCAAAAAGTAATGTTGGGCGAAGTGAAAGACATAACCAAAAATGCAACCGACTTATTAACTCTGGAAAAAGCTGTTCTGATACCTATCATAATCATGATATTCTGGATGGGATTGTATCCAAATACTTTCCTTGAAATATCAGAACCAGCCATTGCTGAAATAATTAAAACTGCAGGATACTCTATCAGTCTGAAATAATAAGAATGAAAACATTAATATTAACTGCCGCTTTAGGTTTAATTGCTATGTTGGCCGATATACTCGGCTACAAAAAATACCTGTGGGGAATTATAATGGTAGCCCTTGGTGCCATATTCTACGTCAACTTAGGAGAATGGACTGAAGGGGAAACATATTTCAACATGATCACTTTTGATCGCTTTGCCGTTGCATTCTCCAGTTTATTACTTGTTCTTGCCTTTATCTGGTTTGCCGTATCCAAAGATCAATATGAATCTGCGGACTTTAACAAAGCAGATAATTATGCATTAATTCTCTTTGCATTAACAGGTACACTGCTGCTTGTTTCTTTTTCAAACCTTGCGGTATTGTTCCTTGGAATCGAAATACTTTCCATCCCATTATATATCCTTGCCGGAAGCAGAAAGAATGACATCAGTTCCAATGAAGCCTCCATCAAGTACTTCATAATGGGTGCTTTTACCACTGGTATACTTCTGTTTGGTATCGCTTTGATTTACGGAGCTACCGGAACATTTGATATTTATCAGATAGCTGAGTTTGTATCTAAAAATCAAGGTAATATTCCTGCATTATTCTACTCAGGAATGTTTTTACTACTGATTGCTCTTGCTTTTAAAGTATCAGCTGCGCCTTTCCACTTCTGGACACCTGATGTTTATGAAGGCGCACCTATAATGATAACAGGTTTTATGGCAACCATTGTAAAAACAGCTGCATTTGCTGCGTTTTTCAGATTGTTCATTACCTGCTTTGAAACAATTGCCGGCAACTGGACTCCAACGTTGACAGTAATTACAGCATTAACTATACTGGCAGGTAACTTACTTGCCGTATACCAGTCAAGTGTAAAAAGAATGCTTGCCTACTCAGGTATTGCGCAGGCCGGATATTTATTGTTAACACTTATTGTATTAAACAGAGATACAGAAAATGCACTGCTACTTTATACAGCATCTTACTCTGTTGCTACACTTGGAGCCTTTACTATTCTTTACTTCGTTCAGAAAGCAAAAGGAAGCGATTCTTTCGATGCGTTCAACTCCTTAGGAAAAACACATCCCCTAATGGCTATTGTAATGGCCGTATGTATGTTATCTCTGGCTGGTATTCCACCGGCTATAGGTTTCTTTGCTAAATTCTATCTGTTTGCTGCTGTTTTAAAAGCAGATGCACAACATATCTGGATAGTTTCTTTAGCCGTTATCGGATCTCTAATAAGTGTTTATTACTACTTCAGATTAATAATCGGAATGTATTCTAAAGAAGGAGAGTTAATGGAGTTAAAATCTACTCCTTATTTAAGAATAGTGCTGATCGCTATTATTTCATTGATTGTTATCATCGGTGTTACTCCAGCTGTTCTTATTGACTGGTTGTAGTATTCACAAACAAGTAGTATAATGGATTTAGTTTACCAATTTATTGAACAAATGATTGACCCCGAAAAATTAATACTATACGGGGGGCTTTCCATTATACTACTTGTTGTATTCATAGAAAACGGAGTTTTTTTCGGTTTTTTCTTACCAGGGGACACCTTGTTATTTACCGCTGGCCTGCTTTGTGCCACGGGCAAATTAGAGGTTTCTATTGCAACCCTTTTAATTACAGTTTCCCTTGCCGGTATTCTTGGCAATCTCTTCGGATATGTCTTTGGCTTAAAAATGGGGCAAAAGCTATATAACCGAAAAGACAGCCTTCTCTTTAAGAAAAAATATATTGTTGCAGCTGAAGCCTTCTTCAATAAATATGGCGGACTGGCTTTAATAATGGGGAGGTTTTTACCTATTATCAGAACCTTCGCTCCTATATTTGCCGGAATAGTACGTTTTGATTTCAGAAATTATCTGATGTTTAACATCATAGGAGGAATTGTATGGGCGGTATCCATGCAACTTGCAGGATACTTCTTAGGTACCATATTTCCATCCGCCAAAGAAAACCTGGAATACATTATTATAGCTATTGTAGTAATTACATGGATTCCTGTAATTACTACATATATCAAAGAAAGAAGAAACAAAGCCAAAGCCAGTAATCCCACTTCTACTGAGTCTATTAAAAATTAATGTATTTTTAATCTAAACTATTTTTTTTACCTTTCGCAGATTTCATTGAAAATTATTATCGCTTTAACACTGACACAGTTTTATTAATGGAAAATATTTACTTCTGGGTCATCTTTAATATTGCTGTTCTTGGATTGTTAATTCTGGATCTTTTTGTTTTAAACAAAAAAGCAGAACCTCCATCAATCAAAAACGCTTTAGGCTGGAGTTCTTTTTGGATAGGGTTGGCATTGGCTTTTAATATATTTGTATGGTGGTGGCAAGGCCAGGAAAAAGCATTAGAATTTCTTACAGGTTACCTTATCGAAGAATCATTGAGTGTAGACAATCTGTTTGTCTTCATGCTTATTTTTAATTACTTCAGAGTACCCATTGAGCACCAGAGGAAAGTACTTTTCTGGGGAATTATCGGAGCTTTGGTTTTAAGGGCAGTGTTCATAATTGTCGGGGTTACTCTAATTAATAAGTTTCACTTCACTATATACATACTTGGCTTCTTCCTGTTAGTCACCGGAATCAGAATGATTTTCAATCAGGATAAAGAAATAGAGCCTGAAAAGAATCCGATTATTAAACTGATAAAAAAATTCATCCGGATTACGCCTAACTATGTAGATGGTAAATTCTTTGTACGAATTAACAATATGCTCCATGCTACGCCTTTATTTATTGTAGTATTGGTAGTAGAAACCACCGATATCGTGTTTGCGGCAGACTCAATCCCTGCGATTCTGGCCGTCTCCACAGACACTTTTATCGTTTATACAAGTAATGTTTTCGCCTTATTGGGATTACGGTCACTATACTTTGCACTTGCCGGAATCATGCAGCTTTTCCACTATCTGCACTACGGATTATCTTTAATACTTGTATTTATTGGTGCAAAGCTAATGCTATCGGATATATACAAGGTGGACATGAGGTACGCATTGATATTTGTAGCCGGAATTCTTCTGTTGTCAGTGGTTATATCCCTCATTTTTCCGAAAAAGCAGGAAGAATTACCCGATAATCCGGATAAGGATGCCACGAAAAAGTAAATATATACTCTTTGGGATTATTTAAACTTCAGTAGCTACCTCCTGATTTATATCAGGCCTCTTACTATTATATTTTACCAGTAGATCGGAAAAACTTTCCGATAAAGCTATATACGTCAAACGCTTTCCCTATAATATTTTGACAGAAGTGTTCAAACCTTACTTAAGAAGGTTTTTGTTTAATATATCTTTTAAATTGCCGCTGAATTTTCATGATATATCAAACCAGAATAAGAAAATGAATTGGATATTATTAGTTATTGCGGGGCTTTTTGAAGTGGGCTTTGCTTTCTGTTTAGGAAAAGCTAAAGAAGCTAGTGGCACATTAGCCACCTATTGGTATATCGGATTTTTACTATGTCTGACTGCCAGCATGTATTTACTGGTAAAAGTTACCCAGGTACTTCCTATCGGAACCGCTTATGCAGTTTGGACAGGTATTGGTGCCGTAGGTACAGTATTGGCCGGAATAATCTTCTTTAAGGAACCTGCTGACTTTTGGAGGTTATTTTTCATATCAACATTAATTGCTTCTATAGTCGGATTAAAATTCGTTTCCAACTAAATCGCCTGATCAATCCAGAACAGCCATAGCATTAAGTACTTTCTCTATTTTGGAAATAAGCTGAGAGTTATAGCAAGTGTATTTATTGGCCATAATTGAAAAGGCATAGAGTGTGCCTTTTTCGCCTTCCACATAGCCGGTATAGCAAATAACTTTATTTAATGTACCACTTTTTAAACGCACCTTCTTTTCTCCTGCACCGCCTTTGCACAGGCGGCTTACCGTACCGGATACACCAGCCACAGGTAGGGAATTATAAAAAGAATTAAAAGTGGTATCTTTGGAAACAGCTACCATCATTTGAGTGAGGGTATTAGCAGAAATACCATTATTTAGCGAAAGCCCACTCCCATCAAAAAGAAAAGTACCTTTCATATCTACCCCTTTGGAAGCCCAGAAATCCTTAAGCACTTGCAGGCCCGCTTCTGTTGACCCAATTCCTGTTTTTACCGCTCCCACCGTTTTTAATAATACTTCCGCATATAAATTAATACTATAAGTATTGGTCAGCCGCGCTATTTCCGACAATGGAGGAGAAGTAACGGTAGATAGTAATTTTGAATTAGAGCCGGGGGAAAAGCTTTCCGATATAGTTTTTGCAGATGCAGAAATCGAAATTCCTATTTGTTCGAGTTTAGCTTTAAGTAACTGTGCAGCTACTAATGGCGGGTCAGGTATTGAACCTTTAATAGAAAAAAGCCCTTTAGAGACAGGTATCGTTCCCCGAATATAAATCACATCGGAATAAGGAGCTGCATAAATATAGGCATTATCTCCAGAACCCGCTGCACCTGTTTTTACTTCATTAACTATTTTCAAACCTGGAATTACCGGTTCAGTCTTTTTTACCACAGTAGGCTCTCCCTCTTTAGTGCCGGTTTGGAAATAAATCTTATACTGATTTTCATTAATGTTAATACCAAAAGCTCCCGCACCATAATAATTACCAATATCTCCCCATGCCCAGTTATCAGGAACCGAATGAGTGTTAAAAACTGAGGCATCTGCCACAACTGCCCCATCTACTTTTTTTATCCCCGCTGCTTTAACTGCATCAGCCCATGTATTTAATAAAGCAGGCAAATCAAAGTACCCTTCCAAACGGTCTGACCCCAGAAAAGGATCGCCAGACCCTTTGATAATCAAATCTCCTCTCAAAACTCCATCCTCTCCTACCGTTCCGTCCCGAAACAGCTTTGTCTCATACTTATATTCCGGTCCAAGAATGCCCAGTACTGCTGCCGTAGTTACCAGTTTCTGATTGGAAGCCGGTACCAAAACTTTTTGGGAACCGGCTTCCAGTAATGTCGCCCCTGTGGAGCAGTTCTTTATTGAAAATGAAAAATACCCATAATCAAATACCTTATCATTAGCCAGCTCTACTACCTCATTCGATAAAACAGACAGATTATTAACAGATTGAGCAGGTGTAATAATGGATTGAAAACAAACTGCCATTATCAGCAATAGCCCATTCCTTAATGAAGAACAATATTGCATCATGTAATTTTTCATCTGACAAATAAAAAAAACCTTATTTTTTTCGCGCTTTTTTGTTCAAAAAAAAGTTATATATAAGTTATAACTTATGTAATATTTTACCAAAATTTAACCCTAAATTTACTTAAACGTAGATATCAATGCCTTTTTTCAGAAAAACTCTAAAAACCAGTTAAACTATGATTATCAAAGATCAATCTGTTAACACCATTAAGGAATTTTTTGCTCATTTTTTTCATAGCACCTCAGACCTTTTTTGCGAATTTTCCAAAGATGGGAATTATCTTTCTGTTAACCCATCCTTTCAGGAGGAATTTGGATACGACAACTACAGCTTATTCAATCAACCCGCTGCCAGTACTGTAGCCAAAGAAGATGCAAAACGCTTTAAACAATCACTGGAAACCGTTATTACGGAGTTTCACACCTACATTCCTGATCTTTCAGTAATCCATAGATCCGGATTTACCATAGTTTCTGACTGGTATTTATTATATAACGAGACAACGAATACAATCTATGCCTATTCCCCTAAAAAAGTCCTGGAATCGAGTAAACTTAATATATTAGGTACTATTGGCCACGAAGCGTTATTAAAAGCCGACCTCAAAGAAGTATTGGACAAAGTGGTCAATTATATTTCAGAAACACTAAAAGCCGAATTTTGCCATATTTTAAAATATGACTACTCCAAGGAGGTCTTTTCTATCATCGCCGGAAAAGGGTTAAAGGATGAAATTTACAACTCCGACACCTTTACCATCAGCAAAAGCTCCATTTCTTTCCAGACTATGAAAAACAATAAAGTTTTGGTAGTGGATGACCTTCTCACGCACACACAATATGTGTGCTCAAAAACTTTAATTGATGCAGGAGTAAGAAGTGGAATATTTGTACCTATACCTGGTGATAAACAACCTTATGGAGTATTCAGCATAAAAAGTAAAAAGCCTGGTAATTTTTCGTATGATCTTTCTCAATTCCTGATTACAGTTACCAACTTTCTTGGTACCATCATTGAAAAAAAGAACAACGACGAAAGAATAAACCTATCTGAACAAAGCTATAGAGACCTCTTCAATTATAGCTCCGACCTTATCATTATCACAGATAAAGAAGGTAAAATACTGGACGTAAACCAGAGTGTCCTTAATGCCTATGGATATAACAAAGACGAAATATTAAATCAGCCTATCGAATTCATATCGGATAAAGAAAAACAGCACTTTGACTTTAACACTTCCTGTTTTGCCAAAGGAAGCAGCGGACAAACGATACGCTGCGACTGGTACACGAGAGGTAAGAACGGAAATCAGGTTATTGTAGAGTATATCATCCGGAGACAAAACTACTTCAGTGATGAAGCTGTGATAATACAGGGAAGAGATATCACGGAAAGAAAAAAGGCTGAAGTAGAATTAAGAGAAAGCGAAGAGAAGTATTACACTTTATTGGAAAACTTAAACGATGGGGTTTTATACACCGACACTTCCGATAAAATATTATATGCCAATAATAGCTTCTGCAAAATGTTTGAATATGAAAAAGAGGACCTGATTGGAAAAATCGCACATGAGCTATTACTTGACGATCACGCGCGGGAAACTATAGAAAGTAAATTACAGAATCGCCGGGAAGGTAAATCAGAGCAATATGAACTTGAATTAAAAACCAAATCAGGGAAAACCAAGTGGGTATTAATTAACGGCACACCTATAAAAGACAGTACCGGGAGTGTAACAGGCACATTGGGAACCCACATGGATATAACCGAAAGAAAGAAAGCTGAAATAGAATTGGAGGAGAAGAAAAAGGAAATGAATACTTTTATCTATAAAGTTTCACATGACCTTAAAGGGCCTTTGACTTCTGTAATAGGACTCATCGACATAGCAAAAGACGAAACTACCGATGTTGTATCGAAAAACTATTTTGACCTTATTGATAAATGTACCTCTAAGTTAGACCATACTTTGGGAGATCTTTTAGAGTTAACCCGAATACAGATAGGTCAACCACAAGCTACTGTTATAAATTGTGAACAGCTAATTAAAGAGTTATCCGAAAAGCTTCAGGAACAAGAACAGGTAGAAGGTTTTGAATTTAAACACATCCTACTCTCCAATGAGTTATTTTTCTCTGACTGGAACCTGCTTTCTTCCATGCTCAGGAATATTATGCTTAACTCTATTCGATATCGAAAAAGGAATATTTCAAATCCCTTTGTTGAAGTTTCTTTTGACATAACAGAAGATAAAGCAACCATTATAATTACCGATAATGGTACCGGTATAGATGAATCCTTTCAGCACAAAGTATTTGATATGTTTTTCCGGGGACATCCCAACTCTACCGGAAGCGGCCTGGGGCTATTTATAGCCAAAAATGCGGTTCAAAAGCTCAACGGAACCATTCACATAGAAAGTACAAAAGGAGAAGGCTCTAAGGTAACAATAGAACTTCCGAACTTAAAGTCTGAAACTGTTCAAAGCGAAGAAGACGACATATAAAATTGAAAAAACCAACATTAACACACTTAGGAGGTTTTATTATATTAACTATTCATGATCATGGTCAAAGAAGCGAAACTACTACAAAAGGAAATAAAAAATAAAATGCTGGGCAGCCTCAACGGGTCTCTTTCCACTACCGATAAAAAAACACAAAAGAAGATAGAGAAAACGATTAAGAAAGCCGCTGAAGACATTGC
>DATCKK010000615.1:0-9756 GCA_036562325.1 Cytophagaceae bacterium
CCATAAGCGCCTCCGATCCTTTGAACCTGACAGGCATCATTACTCCGGGTAAAAAAATACCCTCTTTCACCGGAAACAGGATTTTGTACAAAGACGGGGTAGTGGAAGCTACTTTTGAATCGGGAGAAGTGGTTTTCGCCAAAGAATCCGAAGGGCCTGAAAAATGGAAAATTCGGGATGCGCTGGTGCAACGAAGGATTTCACCAAAGCTTAGGCCGTATTTGGGAAAGGGAATAGTTTGATTTAATTATGAATTTAGAATTAATGCCATTAAGTTAAGAGATTAAATTTATACCAGTGAACAGACCCGATCAATTTTCAATAACTTATAAAGTGAATTGTCCTCTCGACGATAGGAGAGATGACAGAAAGTGTTACTGTAAAACTAATGGCAGAAGGTCAATAAATTTCTTTAACAATAGGATCCCTTAACTTAATGGCATTTAATTTAGAATTATGAATGAGGATAAATGTGTCTCAATTTTTTAATTTTTGGTACATGTTTGATTTTTATGGGATTTGGTGGGACAGGTTCTGCTTTTCTACTTTATCGTGTATAGAAAATTCGATTTTCTTTACATATAGTCCTTCCTTAGTAAAGAAAAATCAATAATCTTATCGTTATTTTTTATATAAGCAGTAAATAGATGTGGTTTGAAAACTCGTTGGTAATCAAGTAGAACTATGGATTCGTCACTTTTAATCGAGTAATTTCTGTATTTGAGTCAAAATAAGAAGATTAAAGTCACATATTTATTGACTTTTGATCCGTATATTTATAGGATAATCGAAAATATTTTTACTATGAATACTCGTATTTTTCTATTTACTCTTTTTCTATGTTTGACTACTTCATCTGGGTCTTTACTTGCTCAACATAATCCTGCGGAGGCCGATACGACTTTTGCCCTGGGGACCTTTAATGGTGATGTGAGAGCTATTAAGGTATTGCAGGATGGAAAAATTCTGGTGGGAGGGGATTTTACTTATTATAAAACTACTCCGGCAAACCGCCTTGCAAGATTAAACCCTGATGGGACTCTGGACCCCACTTTTGCTGCTGGTATGGGGGCAAATAATAGTATTCGTACCTTGGCTATTCAAAGCGACGGGAAGATCCTTGTAGGTGGGGATTTTACGAGTTTCAATGGTGTTTCAATGAATTATATTGCTCGACTGAATGCGGATGGCACAGTGGATAACAGTTTTACTTTTGGTTCAGGGGCAAACTATTATGTTTATTCAATCGCCATTCAGTCCGATGGGAAAATACTGGCAGGGGGAGGATTTACCAGTTTTAATGGTGTATCAGCAAATCGAATTGTCCGCCTGAATGCGAATGGCTTGGTGGATAATAGCTTTAACATTGGGACAGCGGCAAACAGCTGGGTTTATTCAATCGCCATCCAGTCTGACGGGAAAATACTGGCAGGGGGAGGGCTTAGCAGTTTCAATGGTATTTCAGCAAATCGCATTGTCCGTCTGAATGAGGACGGTACGGTGGATAACAGCTTTACTATTGGTACAGGTGCAAGCGACTGGGTTCATTCAATTGGCATCCAATCCGACGGGAAGATTCTTGCAGGGGGACGGTTTACCAGCTTTAATGGTGCTTTAGCTAATCATATTGTTCGTCTGAATGCGGATGGCACCGTGGATAACAGTTTCAACATCGGAACGGGAGCTAGCAGTTTAGTTAGTACAATAAGCGCCCAGCCTGATGGTAAAATACTCGCAGGGGGAGAATTTTCCAGTTTCAATGGTATCTCATTGAAATGCATTGTCCGCCTGAATGCGGATGGCTCTGTAGATAATAGTTTCATTATCGGCTCGGGGGCAAGTAGAGGGGTTTATGGAATCGCTATCCAATCCGATGGGAAAATATTGGCAGGGGGAGGATTTACCAGTTTTAATGGTGTTTTAGCTAATTGTTTTGTTCGTCTGGATCCGGATGGCTCAGTGGAAAGCAACTTTGCTATTGGTGCTGGGCCAAACAATTATGTTGAGTCAGTGGCCATCCAATCCGACGGGAAAATACTGGCAGGGGGGTATTTTACAAGTTTTAATAGTGTTTCAGCTAATCGAATTGTACGCCTGAATGCGGATGGCTCAGTGGATAATAACTTTACTATTGGTACTGGGGCAAACAGTTGGGTTGAGTCAATAGCTATCCAGTCCGACGGGAAGATCCTTGCAGGGGGGCAGTTTACTAGTTTCAATGGTGTTTTAGCTAATCATATTGTTCGTTTGAATGCGGATGGCTCGGTGGATAATAGCTTTACTGTTGGAACGGGAGCAAGTGGTTCAGTTAATGCCATAGCCATTCAGTCCGATGGGAAAATACTTGCAGCGGGAGGTTTTATGAGTTTCAATGGTGTATCAGCGAATCGCATTGTTCGCCTGAACGCGGATGGAACAGTGGATAACAGCTTTACTATTGGTACAGGGGCAAACAATCAGATTTTGTCAATTGCCATCCAGTCTGACGGGAAAATCCTTGCAGGGGGATGGTTTACCAGTTTCAATGGTATTTCAAGGAATTATATTATTCGCCTGAATGCGGACGGCTCTGTGGATAGCAGCTTTAACATAGGCACAGGGGCAAGCAGCTGGGTTTATTCAATCGCCATCCAGACCGATGGTAAAATATTGGCAGGGGGACTGTTTACAAATTTCAATGGTGTTTCAAGAAATAGAATTGTCCGCCTGAATGCGGATGGCTCAGTGGATAATAGTTTTAACATTGGAACAGGTGCAAGCAGCGCAGTTTATTCAATCGCCATTCAGCAAGATGGGAAAATACTTGCAGGGGGATCTTTTAACACTTTCAATGGTGTTACAAGGAATTATATTGTCCGCCTGAATGCGGATGGCTCAGTGGATAATAGTTTTAACATTGGAACAGGTGCAAGCACTTGGGTTAAGGCGATTGCTATCCAGTCGGATGGCAGAATTCTTGCAGGGGGAGAATTTACTACATACAATAATGTTGCCTACAATTTCATTGTCCGTCTCAAAGGAGACCCTATTTATTTCAACACCATCCGAGGAAACATTTATACTGATGCCAATAAAGACTGTAATTATCAGATTTCAGAAAATGCTGTTCCATATGTTGTAGTTAAAGCCCTCCCGGGCCCATACTATGGAGGTTCTGATGCTTATGGTAAATACCAGGTAAGGGTAGATTCAGGAGCTGTAAATTATCACCTTACTCAGGAGTTCAATTCCATCAACTCAAAACTCTTAATCAATCAATGTGCTCCTTCGCATACCGTCGCTTTAACCGGAGCCTCTAAAGATACCTGCTGTTTTAATTTTGCTGATTCTATAAGGCAATGTGCTTTATTAAACATCAGTGTTCAGAATTCCAGAATGAGAAGGTGTTTCAAAGGGAATACCTTCGTCAACTATAGTAATTATGGTACAGGCTCTTCCTCTGGCACTCAAATAAAAGTGATATATCCTTCTCATGTCGTTCCCATCAGTTCTACACCAATGTGGACCTCTAAACAAGACTCCATTTTGACTTATGACATAGGAACGCTTGCAGCGAACGCTTCCGGAAGAATCACCATTATAGATTCTGTGAAATGCGGAGATGAATCTATACGAGGGCGTACGCAATGTATAAAAGCAACTATATCTCCAGTTTCCAATTGTGTAGCTCAAAATCCGTCCTGGGATAAATCTTCTATTAAAGTAACCGGAAAGTGTCAGAGTGAATTAGTGGTTTTTACAATTACTAATGGTGGATCAGGAGACATGTCAGGTACACATGAATACAGAATTTATGTCAACAATATTCTCATTTATACGAATGTTTTTCAATTAAAAGCAGGCGAAAGTTTCACAGTTAGTTATCCTGCTCAGGGGCAAACAATCAGATTGGAAGCAGATCAACACACTTTACATCCGGGAAGAAGCCGACCGAGAGCAACCATAGAAGGTTGTGGTAATTCAGGTCAGGAAGAAGGAGAGCCTTTACTAACTGCTCCTTTAGATGATTTGAATGAAGAAGAAGCCATCACCTGCAACACCATTATAGATAGTTATGACCCTAATGATAAACAGGCGTTACCTAAAGGTATAGGATCGGACAGGAAAATTTCTCCGGGAGAGGAAATTGAATATACTATCCGTTTTCAAAATACGGGAACAGACACTGCTTATACCGTTAAGATAGTAGATACTTTGGATGTAAATCTTGATGTGGCTTCTTTTACACAGGGAACCAGTTCTCATCCTTACAAATTAGATATTTCAGGTAAAGGAAAGGCAGTGCTTACATTTAATTTCTATAACATAAACCTTCCCGATAGTACCACTAATAATGAAAAGAGTAACGGGCTTGTATCATTCAGAATTAAAGTTCCGGAATCAACTCCGCTTGGAACTGTAATAAAAAATCAGGCACACATCTTCTTTGATTATAACAGTGCGATCATCACCAATGAAACCATGCATACAGTGGATAATACCATTGAAACTGACTTCGCCAGAGGAAGTGAGGTACAAGTAGGCAATGTGATAACGGGAACGAATAACTATTCATACACTTCCGTTAAAGTTTATCCTAATCCTACCGAAGGAAATCTGACCATTGAACTTCCTGAGTCAGGGTATAGTCGGGAACTGCGTGTGTTCTCAATAATAGGAGTGTTAGAGAAGACCATCAAATTAAATGGTTCAACTATGCAACAAGTAAATCTGGGAGATCTGAATGAGGGAATGTATTTATATGAAATTAGGGAAGAAGGCCAACGAAAGGCAGGGGGCCTGGTTGAGATCAGGTAAGCGTTAAAATATTAATTGATGCAATAAAAGCTCTTGTGTAAGGACAAGTTTTATTACATAAGAGTTAAAACTCATTCAGGTAGCACCTATTTTAGAAAATTTGTGAAGAGGTAGGGAGATATTATATACTTAGGAAAAACTCGCGATGCAATCGCCTATCTCGCCCATCCTCGTTATAAACGAGGACGATAAGTATTTAGAAATTTAGAGTTTAGAATTTTAGAGTTTCCACATTTGTTCACTTACAATTTCAAACCCTCTTCGGTGCCCCATAATTATCCGCTGAAACTATCTTATCCAAACGGATTTCCTTGCCATTATCCAAACGCAGATATTCCATCTGATCTCTGTCGAAGATGGAAGTGATGATGCCGAATGTTGTATTCTCAATGCCATCTTTCATATAACGGATCTCTATCTGCTTAGCAAGAGACATAAGGGATTCCAGAAACTGAAAGTAGTCAGGATGTATGGGTCTGTATTCTCCTGCCATCATAGAGTATTTGCTTTAAAAATTAAAAACCGGAGTACGGAACGATTGTTTTTAATCGATGCGGTTTAGCTTATCCAGAAGGTCAAGTACTATTTCGTCGAGATCTTTCGAACCATTTAAAGCGCCCATCATCCCATATATCGGTGCTGTGCGGGTAGCGGTAACGGCAGAGCTTCCTGAAAACTGCGACTGAATTTTGGCAATGGTACCTTGCGGTAATACTTTTATCAGACGCTTGATGGCTGCTACTTTGATGGTTTCACCAATGTTTTTAAGTTTGAATTTTCCGGCTTTTTGAACAGCGTCTTTCAAATCATTTAAAAATTGACTGGCTATTGCAGAAGTATGAATATAATTTACCGTAAGGTGCAAACCAGGTGGATTTTGTAGTCTTTCAAAATGCCAGCCTTTACTATTCAATTCATCGGCTACTTCATACATGTTGATCGTATTGCTGGTAAAGGCAACAATGCACATTTCCGATTCACCCATTAAACATAGTTCGGGAATTTCCCTAATACCTTTGATGAGTATCTCAGTGGTTGCCATAGTAGACTTCGCCATTTCACAATAACCCTCTTCACCGATGCTCATTAAGGCGGCCCATGCAGCAGCTATCACAGCACCCGGACGCGTACCGGAAACAGAGGCAGAGCCATAGATTCCCCCAGGCCATTCTGTACTTACGAAAAACTGATGCTTTCTTAAAGAAGCATTTTTGTAAAGAATTACAGAAGCCCCTTTGGCAGCATAACCATATTTGTGGAGGTCAACGGATATGGAAGTAACTCCGGGCAATGAAAAGTCAAAGGATCGAACACGGCCACCATTCATTTTTATGAAAGGTAAAATCATACCGCCAATACAGGCATCTACATGCAGCAGTAGTTTATGTTCTGAAGCAAGTTCAGAAAGGTTTTCAACCGGGTCCATTACCCCGTGGGGATAGGAGGGCGCAGAACCGACAAGCATAATGGTTTCAGGAGTAATGGCGTTTCGGGTGGCATGGATATCTGCTTTGAAGCTAACCGGATCGACAGGAATATAAATAGGTTTAACATTAAAGTAATGACAGGCCTTCTCAAAAGCCGGATGGGCCGTCATCGGTACTATTATTTCGGGATTCCTGATTTCGGGTTTATTTACCCTGGCGTAATCTCTGGCTGTCTTTACCGCCATCAAAATACTTTCTGTACCGCCACTGGTCATAGTTCCTACAGTGGCCGCATTTCCCCCTAAAAGATTGGCGACTATTTTTACCACTTCGTTTTCAAACTTTCTCAAACTGGGGAATGACATGGGGTTTAGGGCATTCTCATAGAATAAGGCATTGTAGGCTTCTTTAATAATGGCAGCACGCTCATCGCCGGGATAATATATCAGACAAAAAGATTTCCCTTCTTTCCACCGGAGGTCATTGGAGCGTTCCAGTTGTATTCTGGCAGACAACTCCTTTGGGGAAAGCCCTTGGGGGGGTAAGCATGGGAAGTTTTTCGGATACATTAGCGTCTTCTTTTAAGTCGTATGAGTTTTTTCCTTCTTTCGTATGGAGATAATTCCCAGAAATGGTTTTCCATGAAGTCGAGAACATTTTGAGAGAACAATTTATTCATTAACTGCTCTGGTGTATAGTTGTACCATAGCTCCTGCCTGTATCCGGTATTTTTAAGGTAATCGGTCAGGTTTTCCTGAAGAGTAGGCAGGGAGGCTGCTGTTTTATAATCATCAAAGTGAGTAATGAGGCCATCGTAATCAGAGCCGATGCAAATAATATCCCATCCTGTTTTGTCTTCGCACACTTGTACTATGTGAAAGACAGTGTCCAGAATAAGCTTTAGAAATGCTTTTTTACGTTCCATTCCGGACATGGAACGAATAAATTTCAAAGTATCAGGACCGGCAATAACTCCCTTGTCCAGCATCACCCCAATGATTCCTCCGGACTGGTATATAATTTTGATTTCTTCGTCTGACAGATTAATGCTCCAGTTATTATAATAGCTTCCCGTAGACTTCCGGTTAATATCTTTTACTTTGATGGATTCATCCATGGTTTCGAAAGCACTCACTCCGGTATGACTGCAAATTATGGGTATTTTATCGTCGGGGTACAGATTGTTATGCGTGACAACAAACCGGTAATATTCTTTTCTTGCCTGTACGCTCATGTGTTTAATATCAATCAAAATACGCCGTCCGTTGTTTCTGGTCAGCAGGTTTTCAACCACATGCCAGCCTAGTTCTGTAATTCCGGTATTCAACCCCAGGTATTGGTCGAATACCAGATTTATGGGAGGCTTGAGACTGCGAGCATGGCCTGAAAGTTGATTCCAGAAATGATGCGCCAGATTGATACAAAAAGGAGGAAACTCCCATTCTTTAATCTTGCAAATATTTTCTGAGAGCATTTGCCTATGGCTGGTATGGTTTGGGGCAAGGTTATCCCCAATACCGGAACCAAGCGCATGTGCTCCTTCAATAGTAATAATAATTGCAATGGTATGAGGTTCTTTTTTTAGTATCCGGCTTAGTTCCCGGTAATTCCTAACCAGTTTATAACAATATTGTTCATCAGGGCTACAACCCTGGCCATTTAAGAGAAATTCATAACACTCTAATAATTCCTGGAAATAATCTTGATGATTTTTAAGCTGTCTTAATCGTTTTTTTTCAATACCAAAGGCTACCAGCATGATCTCTTCCTGCGCCCGGTCACCAACTATATATCCCGGCATCTTTCGGATCTTAAACCAGTTTTTTTCTACGGGGTATAGGGAATCAAAAACTACTCTGGTATTGTTTTGGGCGTATGAATATAAATTGGTTTGAGATTCTTTGGCAATCTCCCGGGTTTGAAATCTGGCCCATCTTCCTACCTTGCTTGGTAATTCCTGATTATAGGTCTTCTCCCAGATATTACGAATTCCGTTGGAGGGAATTGTATTCAGGGCTCTAAGGGTTGCGTGGCAATGAAAATCAACAATAAATTTATTCATCACATAGAACAATATTGACCAGTTTTTTTATTATTATTTATAGTAATTAGAAAGAAGCGATGTTATAATAACCGTTAATGGCTAATGGATGTTAATAAAGAAATTGTGAACACTTCATTAACTACAGATATATCTGATGAAGCATTGAATTCCTGTTTTTTTAAGCAGAAAAGTTATTTTTTAAACTCTAAAAAGAATGCGTCCATAAGTGATAGGATAAAAGAGCTCAGGAAGATTAAAGAATGGCTTTGGCAAAACAGGCAGAAGATAAGGGAGGCGTTATATCAGGATTCTAAAAAGCCGGAAGTAGAAGCCGACCTGACCGAGATAAAACCAATTCTAAGGGAATTGGATAATACGATTCGTCATCTTAAGAAATGGGCTGCCCCAAAAAAAGTTTCTTCCGGATTAGCCCTTTTAGGTACTTCTTCAAAAGTAATTTATGAACCGATGGGAGTGGTGTTGATAATTGCTCCCTGGAATTTTCCGTTTAATTTGAGCATTGGCCCACTGGTATCTGCTTTGGCTGCGGGCAATTGTGTATTTATAAAACCTTCAGAATTTGCACCGAATACGGCCCGGCTTGTTAGTACAATGATTGGTGAATTGTTTCCTCCTGAAAAAGTAGTCGTGGTAGAAGGCGATGTAGAACTGGCGGAAAAATTGCTCAAACTTCCCTTTAATCATATCTTTTTTACAGGTAGCCCGGAGGTAGGTAAAAAAGTAATGAAAGCAGCGGCGGAACATCTGGCATCAGTTACCCTTGAGCTTGGTGGGCAAAATCCGTTGATTTTAGATGAAACAGCAGACCTTAAGGATGCTGCCCAAAAAATAATTTACAATAAAATGATAAATGCAGGCCAATCTTGCCTGGGGGTAAACTATGCTTTAATAGAGCAAAGTATTTATGCTGATTTTGTTGATGTTCTTAAGAAGGAATTTGAGAACATGTATCCATGTGGAATAAATCAGCTACATAACTCACCTGATTTTTCAAGAATTATCAATAACAAGCATTTCGACAGGTTAAATAAAATTATAGAAGATGCTAAAGAAAGTGGTGTTAGTTGTATTTGGGAAGGAAAGGGCAACCGTCAAGATAATTATATCCCTTTTACGGTACTTGCTTGTCCTGACCTGAATAATAAGCTATTGGAGCAGGAATTGTTTGGCCCGGTGCTTCCGCTAATTCCGTATAGTAATTTGGACGAGGTGCTCAGATATCTGAACTTGAGGCCGGCACCTTTAGCCATTTATATCTTTTCGCAAGATGAAAGCAGGATAGAAAAAATTATGAAAGCCACTACCGCCGGAACAACAGCAATCAATGAAACTACCTTGCAATTTATACATCCGCATTTGCCATTTGGCGGGGTTAATAACAGTGGAATTGGAAAAGCCCATGGCCATTACGGATTTTTGGCCTTTTCCAATCAAAGAGCGGTGCTAAGGCAGCGGGTGGGCCATAGC
>DATCKK010000618.1:0-2325 GCA_036562325.1 Cytophagaceae bacterium
ACATAAGATCTCCCTTGTTCAAATCGCATTCTCACTTACCTTTAGATGAACGCTACACCACCGGTTATTCATTCTATGCTCGTCAGAAGTTTTATCAGAAAGACAGGGATCAGGGAATGCTGTATTTTGGGCATGAATTGCGATTTACCTCGTTACATCATGCCGTCAGGTTAGCCGATAATTCTACTCCGAGACAGTATTTGCAGACTGTTACTAAGGATGCTGCCATGCTTGAATATACATTTGTGGTAGGAGATCGGTTAATGAAAGATGCCCAGAGGCCGGGAATTACAGTAGATATTTATATGGGGCTTGGGTTGGGATATCGATATGTATCCAATAGTTGGGGAAGTGGAGAAAACTATAATAAATTTTTTAAACTGAGACGAGGGCTTAATTCAGGAATCACCGTACCCATTCGCATAGGAGTAACCTTGGGTTATGTGTTAAAAAAGAATTAATTTTTTTTTTCGCACCGTAAAATTCTTTAATTTGTTAGCTTCAAAGCATATTTAACCTTTAAAGGATAAAAACCTTTCAAAATCATGATTAAAAGAATAGAACTGGCTTTAACACCTCAGGAAGCCTTTTCAGATACATTGTTTGAAGCGAAAGTTTTGTCAACGCTTTCCCCTGCCCAAAGAGAAGAAAAGATTTATATCCGCAAAGTTCGCAGGTCCATAGATGCAAGATCCAGGCAAGTAAAAGTAAATGTCACAGCCGATGTCTATATAGGAGAAGAACCCGGCCGGTTGATTGAATATAAAAAAGAATATCCGGATGTACGAAAAGCTCCACCTGTAATAATAGTTGGTGCCGGCCCTGCCGGGCTCTTTGCAGCTCTAAGGCTTATTGAGTTTGGTTTAAAACCCATTGTATTAGAAAGAGGTAAAGATGTAAGGGCACGGAGGAGAGATTTGGCGGCCATTAATAAAGACCATATTGTCAACCCTGATTCTAACTATTGTTTTGGTGAAGGAGGGGCAGGAACCTATAGTGATGGTAAGCTTTATACCCGTTCTAAAAAAAGAGGAGATGTACGCAGGATATTAGAAATACTTGTCGCGCATGGAGCTAAAGAAGAGATACTGGTAGATGCCCATCCTCATATTGGTACCAATAAACTCCCCGGAGTGGTGGCCGCTTTGCGTGAAAGTATTGTAGGTGCAGGAGGGGAAGTATTGTTTGATACAAGAGTGGCCAGGCTGATATTGAAAGACAATGAAGTAAAAGGCGTAGAGACAGCCTCAGGAGATAAGATAGAAGGCAAGGCAGTTATATTGGCAACCGGGCATAGTGCTAGAGATATTTTTCAAATGCTTTATGAACAAAATGTTTTGATTCAGCAAAAACCCTTTGCCTTGGGAGTAAGAATAGAACATCAGCAACAATTGATTGATAATATTCAGTATCACTGTGAAAACAGAGGTGATTATCTTCCTGCTTCCTCTTATTCATTGGTGCAGCAGGTGGAGTTTAAAGGTGTTCGCAGGGGAGTGTTTTCTTTTTGTATGTGTCCCGGAGGATTTATTGTGCCTTCAGCAACCTCTCAGGAAGAAATTGTAGTAAATGGTATGTCTCCTTCCCGCCGGGATTCAAAGTATGCCAATTCCGGAATAGTAGTGGCAATAGAAAATGAAGACCTGGCTCAATATAAGAAATTTGGGCCATTTGCCGGATTAGAGTTTCAGAAGGAAGTAGAGCGAAAAGCCTGGTTACTCGGAGGTAAAACGCAAACAGCTCCTGCTCAGCGGCTTTATGATTTTGTTACGGGAAAAGTATCTTCCAGCCTTCTTCCTACCTCTTATCAACCCGGCTTAGCCTCAGTTTCTATGGACGAAGTTTTACCCGATTTTGTAAGTTATCGCTTAAAAGAAGGGTTTAAGCAATTCGGAAAAAAAATGAAAGGTTATCTGACCAATAACGCACAAATAGTAGGAGTAGAAAGCAGAACTTCTTCTCCTGTATTGATTCCGAGAGACAGAGAACGATTGGAACATTTACAGGTAAAAAGATTGTTTCCTTGTGGAGAAGGTGCCGGATATGCGGGAGGAATAGTATCTGCGGCTATGGATGGGGAAAAGTGTGCTGAAAAAGTAGCAGAATTATATTTTCCTGAAATGGTGCAGACCAAGTAATTTTGTCAATAAATATGAAGAAAACGGTTGTATTAGGAGCCACGCCCGATCCAAACAGATATGCCTGCAAAGCTGCCAATATGCTTGTGGAATACGGACATGAAATGGTACCTGTAGGAATAAAAAAGGGAGAGGTCGCAGGGGTAAAGATTCATAATGATTATCCCTTAATTGAAGAAGTAGACAC
>DATCKK010000623.1:0-10152 GCA_036562325.1 Cytophagaceae bacterium
CTATTAAATCATGAATAGGAAAGAATTTTCATTTAATCCAAAAGTTTAACACTTAATTTATAATACATTATGGCTAATTACAAATTCGAAACTCTTCAAATCCATGCCGGGCATGAGGTTGACAAAGATACTTTATCAAGGGCTGTACCTATTTATCAAACTACTTCATTCAATTTTAAAAGTGCAGAGCACGGAGCTAATCTCTTTGCTTTAAAAGAGTTCGGAAACATCTACACAAGGATCATGAATCCGACTACGGATGTTTTTGAAAAAAGAATTGCAGCACTTGAAGGTGGAGTTGCGGCTCTGGCCGTAGGCTCAGGCCAGGCAGCGCAATTCATTGCAATTACCAACATCCTGCAATCCGGAGAAAACTTTGTAACAGCTCCGTTTTTATACGGAGGTACTTTTAACCAATTTAAAGTATCCTTCAAACGATTAGGTATAGAGGCCCGATTTGCAGAAAGTGACAAAGCAGAAGATCTCGAAAAACGAATAGACGCTAAGACCAAAGCGATCTATATAGAAACCATTGGTAACCCAGGATTTAACATTCCTGATTTTGATGCTATTGCTGCACTTGCAAAAAAACATGACTTACCATTGATTGTAGATAACACTTTTGGAGCGGGAGGATATTTATTCAGGCCAATTGAACATGGTGCCAATGTTGTAGTAGAGTCAGCCACCAAATGGATAGGCGGGCACGGAACCAGCATAGGCGGAGTAATCGTAGATGGAGGTAACTACAACTGGGGCAATGGCAAGTTCCCACAATTCTCCGAGCCTTCAGAAGGTTATCATGGCATGAAGTTCTGGGATATTTTTGGAAGCGGAGGCCCATTTGGAAATATAGCATTTATTATCAGAGCTCGTGTGGAAGGCTTAAGAGACTTCGGCCCTGCCCTTAGCCCATTCAACTCTTTCCTTCTTATCCAGGGATTAGAAACCCTATCCTTAAGAGTAGAACGTACTGTTCAAAATGCATTGGAGTTAGCCAAGTGGCTTGAAAGCAGAAAAGAAGTAGAGTCCGTAAACTATCCCGGACTGGAAAGCAGCAAATATCATGAATTAGCTAAGAAATATCTGAAAAAAGGATTCGGTGGAGTACTAACCTTCAAACTTAAAGGAGACAAAGATAAAACATCGAAATTTGTAGACAACCTGAAACTTATCAGCCATCTTGCCAACGTTGGCGATGCCAAAACACTTATCATACATCCGGCATCTACTACTCACCAACAGTTATCTGAAGCTGAACAGCTTTCTGCAGGTGTTGAACCAAACTTATTAAGAATATCGGTTGGTATAGAACATATTGATGATATCAAAGCAGATATTGAAAATGCATTTAAAGCTGCCGGAGTATAAGTAAAAGAATAGTTCACTGAATCATATTATTTCACCTACTTATCATAAAAAAGCCTGTCTCTAAAACTATTGAGACAGGCTTTTCTTTAACGTATATTTATTTAATATCTAATCAATACAAAAGATAAAAAATCATAGTATAACAAACCACCTTTTCTAACATAATCCTTCCTAGTGCTTCACCAGCTTATACTGCTTTAATCCCCTTCCATTCTGAATTTCTACAATATATACCCCCGGAATTAATTGCTCACCCAATTCAACAGAAGCGTTGGCATTAAATACTGTTTCGCTAAGTATCTTGCTTTGAATGTCCACTATGCGAATGGTAACCATCTCTTCTTCTGAACCATTTAAGGTCAAAGTAAAATTCTTGCTGAATGGATTTGGATATATATGAGCCGTAAGCTCCGTAAAAGTAATTACTTTCACTTGTGAAAAACTGATAGCGCCATTGTAATCTACTTCAGCGATTCGATAATAAGAAGTACCGGAATACGGAGCATTATCTATTGCCTGATAGGTTGTATACGATAATTTGTTCGCACAACTCAAAGTAGCAATTGTTTCATAGTTATAACCGTCTATACTTCTTTGCACCTGGTATTCCCTGCATTCCGACTCATAGCTTGTTCCCCACAGCAGATTTACCTTCTCTCCCACAAGATATGCTTCAAAATAATTAAATACAACCGGCAAAGTGATGCAGTTAGGGGGAACAGTAACACTGGCCGTTAACTTACAGGAAGTATTATCCGGATGAGTTGCTGTAACTGTATATACTGTTGATGTTCCGACACTGGCCACCGGATTTTTAATATTAGGATTGTTCAGGCCACTCGTAGGAGTCCAGTTATAAGTATAAGCAGGCGGGTTTACCAGTGGGCATGTAACCTTATACGAATCTCCTATCTTTCTTGCACCCGGAGTTGGCGACGGCCCCTGATATCTTAAGTTAACCGAAGATGATTCTGCATCCGTAGCGATATTGGTAAAAGTCGCACCGGTCATTCTTATTCCTCCATCAATAAAACCAGGTGCAGCAGTACCCGTAGGAACAAGTACTATACCATACAAGGACAAAGTATCACCATCAGCTACTGTAATGGTAGATGAATTAGGTGCAGGTATATCTGGCCAATTGAAAGGAGTCCAGTCCCAGGGATCGTCATTACTAGTAGTACTTGTATATCCTTCGTACATTGTGAGAATACCACTTCCATTGGCTTTCAACTCCATGGAAAATGCCCTATCCCAGGAGTATGCATTTAATGAACCATAATAAATATTTAAAATACAGGTATTCGGCTGCTGGTTTACCAATATTGCATCCAATTGAGTAGCACAATCTCCTTCTTCCATAGTAGCGATAAGTGTCTCTTTAATCTGAGTAACAGGAGTAATAGTAACATCCAATACGGCACGGCAAGCATGATCCGACACCTTTCTTACTTCCACCGTATATTTTCCATCCCGTAATCCGGTGATTGTGTAATTCTGATCGGAAGTAATATGAGATCCGGAGGAAGGTCCAAACCAACGATACTCATAAGGCCCGGACTCAACTGTAAACAAATCTACCGTAATACCTCCATCAGGCATACTGGTACAAGAGTTCTGAATTGGGGTAAGTGCCAAAGACATTGTACAATTACTACACGCAGGTATCACCGTTACATCAACCTCACATCTTGATTGGGCACAACAAGTAACAGGTGACAGTGTTACTTCATTGACTGAGGCCCAGCACACTATTACATTATAACTTCCGGGAGTGGTAGCATTATAAGTCTGAGATGTTGCGCCCGGAATATTCACTCCATCTTTTTGCCACTGATAGGTAACAGATGAAGTAGCACCATCTACTTCTGCTTTTAATAAAACATATTGGCCGGTACAAATGGTAGTAGGCCCCTGAGGTTTAACAGTAGCATAAGGTGCCCGGCAACCAAGCTTACACCCCGACCCATTAATTGCATACATACCATTAAATCCAGGATCTTCTTTAGGCAGGTTTAATATAATTTCATCAATTACTGCCCCCATTTCATAACGAAAAGAAATAGGACTTCCTCCTTTTATCGCATCAAATTTAGCTTTAACAGCAGACTTAAAGTTCGAGGCATTTATTTCCGGATACATGATAAGCAGCCTGTCAATAGATGCTGCAACAGTATCCCAGGAAATTAATTCATCATAAAAAGAATAAAACTCCCAGTTAGCAGCCGCGGGCCAATTAGCTTTTGCGTAAGCCTCATTATCATCCAATACCGCTGTCATGGCTGAAACTCGTTGGGCATAAGAAGAAACTCCGCCCGGAAAAAAATCCTGTGCCCAGAAACCTGAAGCTAACATCGCTGCTTCATTTGCAACATAACCGGGGGAAGAAACAGAAGATCCGCTATTGGGCCCAATGTTGTAGGCAAAAGCAGTAGCTGCTTCTATCCCATAGGGATCGTTGGAGGCTGCTTCTATAGCAGCCAGGTCAATACCATTCATCAACTCAGCTCTTCGATAAATGGAAATATCATAAAAGGTCTTGGCCATCGCAGCCATTTCTAAATTAGATGTATACAATGGATGATAGGTTGCTTCATCTGCAAGAAAACGCTGTGGAAAATACGGAGACGCAGTACGGTATCCATCTACCGTAAAGTGGAACGGGCCATCATTCAGGTTATTCCCTACATGTATATTATACATTGACAGGTCGTTCTGGCCTCTTGGATAATTTGGCAGAGAAACATTGGTTCCTGAAGATTCATCATAAACAGTAGCTGGTAACTGAACCCCATAATAAGTCGCAAAGCCATTCTCCTGGGTCAAAGTAGCGGACCACTGGTTTATATTCATACCGTCATTTCCCAGCACATTACGATAGTAATTCCAGGAAATAGCTATGGACAAAGCAAAGGAAGGCCTGTTTTCAGGAATCACAAAATAAACAGGATCAGAGGCGCCATAATGATCGAAATATCCCTGGCCTAATTTAAGTTCACTGGTACGTAAAAAGCAGACAGTATCAAACTTGCTTGATAACGGTATAGAAGGGCAGCCCCATTGTGCACCTGCAGGCAACTGGGCTTTTACCATTACCGGCAATAAAAATAAAAAAGCAATAATCCGTTTCATGTATTGATTCTCAATCAATTTTACTATTTAAATCAATGATTAGTAATAAGATAATAGATAAAATATATCTACAGGTATTGTTATACAAAATAAATTCATATCCATCCCCCGAAACGCCTCAAATCACCACCTGCAAAATATCGCATTAATACACATCAATTATTTCATTTTTAAACAATTATTAGTATTATCCAACTTTAAATTCTTTAATTAATACCAGATTCAGAACCAGAAAATCCTCCATTGACACAAATAACAACAATACGCTTCGCCACTGGTTATAGACAGTAAAAGTGATAATGGTACAGGACACAAGGAAATTATTAATCAAAATGCTGCAAGGAGAATATGCGCATGCCGGCTTCTTAAATGCCGTAAAAAATATTCCTGAAGAAATAATTAACCAACGGCCCATTAATCACCCTTATAATATCTGGCAACTAGCAGAGCACATTCGAATTACTCAATGGGATATTATTGAGTTTTGTACCAATCCGGCTCATATATCTCCAGAGTGGCCAAAAGAGTATTGGCCCAAACAAACAGAAGCAGAAAGCTATACTCAGTTTTTAACATCAGTAAAGTCATTTATGGAAGATAGAGAAAGGTTTATCAATCATCTGTCTGACCCCGCCAATGATCTCTTTCAACCATTTAGCCATGGCGATGGACAAAATTTACTCAGGGAAGCAATACTGATAATAGACCATACCGCCTATCATACCGGCCAAATAATACTGCTAAGAAAAATTTTCAACCAATGGTAGTTACTTTCTGGTATCACATTCCTATTAATTCATTCTCACCCAATTAATTACCCCTTTATGGAATGATACCCGAATGGTGGTAACGGGGAAGATGGCTATTATGGATACCCTGGAGAAAACGGAGATGATGTATCGGTATTTGTAGATACCATTACCATCGCTAACCACCAGTGCCTTAAAGTTATTGCCAAAGGGGAGAAATCAGGTGTCGAACAAAAATTCATTGTAGACACCCAGGGTGGTTCTTTGAAAATCAAATCTAACGGAGGTAAAGGTGGAAATGGTGGAAATGGTGGTAAAAAAGGCTGGCGCGGATATGGAGGAAGTGAAGACAAACATAAAAGTTCCGGTGGAAAACTTTTCACTTCAATTTTCGGAAAATCTGACGATGGATACAAAGGTTCTTCCGGTATCAGTGGTAAAAGCGGTAACCATGCCCGGAAGCAGTAATCTAATCCATATAGTACCGGAAATAAATATAGAGTAAGTTAATCTATTGCACGCATAAGTATTTTACAACCATCCACAATCTCTAAACATAACTTATCTATCAATTACCTTTAAGCTACTGGATCAGGTTATTTAACTCTATATAGCCATGGAGTTTGATTGAAAGGACAATAAGTGCACTGATCCCAATACTATATCAAGAATAACCATTGCACATTCAGTATTTTTCCTTTAATAAAAAAACACGCCATCTCTTTAATAGTATATTCAAAACATTAAAGAGACGGCGTTATATTAAAGTTCAATAAATACACTACCAGAAGTAATTCTATCTTACTCCTTTGCCGGTTCCATTGAAATTCCTTTTTGTTGGTTTATTGTGGAGATCTTGTTTTTCAACTCTTCAGCAGTCATACTAAAATCAGCGTTAAGAAATTCCTTATCATGAACTCTCTCCAAATGTAAAGCCTGAGCTGGAAGTGCGAATCTTACTCCGAGTTTATTGGCTAACTCTATTATCTGAAATATTATTTCATGCCTATAGGTAAGTTCTTTCCCCCAATCAGGTGCTATGAAAAATATATAGAACATAATTTCCAGAGCAGATACCCCAAATTCATTAAGATATACATGATAGAAGTCCTTCCTTGTATGTGGATGCTCTTCCACAATCTTCCTTAACCCTTCTATGAATTGATTAATAAGCTCGGGAGGAGTATCATAGTTTATTCTTATCCTTGTACTAAATCTCCTGAACTTCCTCAAGCCATGATTATCTATGGTTGCATCTGCCAACTTTCCATTGGGCACATAGACAAGTGAATTTCTAAATGTTCTTACCCTGGTAGATCTAAATCCTACTTCTTCTACCGTTCCATCAATTTCACCACTTGTCACCCAGTCTCCTACCTGAAAGGGTTTATCCAGAAATATCATCAGTGAGCCAAACAAGTTTTTAATGGTATCCTGAGCTGCAAGCGCAAATGCCAAACCACCGATGGAAATACCGGCCAATAAAGCTGTAACATTAAAGTCAAGGTTTTGAAGTATAAACAATACTCCAATTACCACAACAAATATTTTTAAAGACTTCCTAACTAATGGAACTAACTGGTCATCTAATGTACTCTTTGATTTTTGAGCAAGGCGCTCAAAGTAATACCCAAGTAAATCTACAAGCCTGTAAGCAATCAACATCCCAAAGAACGGCACCAGTCCTTTAATTAATAAATTCACATACTTGGTAGAAAGCCCTGGCAACTGAAGTATGGGAATAAACAAACCAATAATAAATGTAATTAAAAATAAACTCGCAGGCCGTGCTACTGGCTTCAATATATCGAGGGAAATAACACCTTTGGTTGATTTGTAAATGATTCTGAAAAATATTTCGCCCAATAAAAATGTAAATATTTTATGCGCAATAAATGAAAAAAGTATCAAGATCAAAATGGCTATGTATTGCCAGTAATAAAGTCCAAGCAACTTATTATGACTATACTTTTGAAGTACGTCGAGTAAAACGTCCGTACCAAATGGAAATAATGCTTTATGTTTCTGTGGAATCAGAGATATGGTTTTCTTTGAATAAAGCCACTTATCACCTACTTTCCTCAAATAAATATCCTTATCATCACTAAAAGGATAAAACTTGGCTTCGTTGTTCAGTGAATCATAATAATCTGCATCTTTTGAAATTTCTTCCAGGTCAATATAATAGCCACGGCCCGTATAAATCTGCTTTAATTTAATCGCAAGTTCTGCTGCTTCCTCTTGTGTCAGGTCTTCTGCATTCAATGTAAGCGCTGCTATCTCCGGATGATAGTTATCATCCGAAAGGTTTTGTATATGCGTTTGAATAGTATGGTATGGTGTACTCAAATTAACAGACAGAGAATCTTTCCTTTGTCCCCCATTTACAGTAGCTAAGGACACCAGTATAACAGCAACAAGACAGAAAAACTTCTTACACATAATTAACTGATTGTGTTTAAGAAAACTTACAATTAACTTCAAAACCCTATTTACAAAGACAGGGGGTACAAATTACGATTATTATCGAGGTATTCCAAATAAATTCAATTGGCATAAGGACAATCAACAACATAAAATTGTTCCTGAAATCTTTTATTTTGTATTATCTTAGCCAATAATTTTTTATCACATGGATTCAATTACTCAAATCATATTAGGTGCATCCGTTGGAGAAGCTGTTTGTGGGAAAAGAGCAGGAAATAAAGCTTTACTTTGGGGAGCTATCGCCGGTACTATTCCTGACCTTGATGTTCTTAGCGGCCCTTTTGTTGACCTGGTTGATGAATTATATTATCACAGAGGTATTACTCATTCTTTTCTATTTGCCGTTATAGTATCGCCTATCTTGGGTTATTTATTGCACAGGATTTATAAAAAAGATAAGACCACATTTAAGGACTGGACTTTACTTTTCTTCTTTGGCTTTACTACTCATGCTTTATTAGATTCGTTTACAACCTGGGGTACTAAGTTATTCTATCCTTTTTCAGATTATGGAGTGGCATTTCATACCATATTTGTTGTAGATCCGTTATACACTGTTCCATTTTTAATATGCCTTATTACCGTTATGTTTTATCCTAAAACGGATAAACGAAGAAGGTTATGGAATTATGCAGGCCTTACAATCAGTACGGCTTATTTACTATTTACCGTGATCAATAAATTCATTGTAGATGAAGTGTTTGAAAAATCTATGCAGGCACAAAACATCAACTACATTAGATATTCCACTAAACCTACTCCATTCAACTCTCTGTTATGGAACGTAACCGCAGAAACCGATAAAGGCTATTATATTGGTTATTATTCGCTATTAGATAGTGATACACAGGTTGACTTTAACTTTTTCCCAAAAAATCATGAACTATTGAATCCCTATCTGCATCACAAAAAACTTCAAACTTTACTGGAAATTACTACCGGCTATTTCACCGTTGAAAAAAATAATGATACCCTTCTTATTAATGATTTAAGGTTTGGACAGTTAGACGGATGGGGCAAAGGACAAGAAGGATTTACGTTTGTCTATATTATAGAGCCTGTAAATGGGAACCTGCAATTCTCTCAAAAACCCAATGATATTAAAAAAGCCAGAGGGTTAATCGGAGATCTCTTTAACAGAGTTATCGGAAAAAAAATATAAGGAGGACTGTATTACTCAGTCCTCCTTACTTCTGCATATATTACTAACCCTAAAACCTATCCACTAAAACCCATTACCATCTTAACTCAGGCAATCTAATATACATTAGATTCGCTCTCCATCTGATACTCATATTCAAACTCTGACTCTTCCGCAGATTCTTCCCAGACAGGCTCCTGAGGCATCTCAACTTCTTCATTCGATGCTTCGTCTATTGATCGAAACTTGTCAAAATCTCTGGATTCCAGTGCATCTTTCTTAGCTTTATATTCACTTTCAAGAGCTTCTGTCTGTTGATTCTCATTGCTTTTAATAGCATCTTCCTGTGACTTCAACTCATTTAAGCTAGTTTCCGTACTGTGTTTAATTGCCTCTTTTTGCGACTTATAATTCTGACCCAGGGATTGTTCCTGAGACTTTTGCATATCCTCTAATCGTTGAATCTCTTCTTCCAGAGGCTTAATACGTGCTTCTGTATCCATTTTCAACTGTTCCCTTTGAGTATCAAACTCTTGTTCTAAAGACTTCAGGTCGGCATCTTCCTGATCTTTAAGCTGTCGTTTTTGCTCCTCTAATGATTGAAGCTGCCCATTGGCATCACTCTTCACAGCATCAATTTTACAGTCATATTCTTTTTTCAAATCATGTTTCAGAGACTCTATTTCCTCTTCTGAATATTCAGTTCGGACCTGAGTGGAGGTATCTTCGCTTCCATCAAACCAGCTTTTAACTTCTTCTCCTGCTTCTTCACCGGTTTCAAGGACTTCCTCTCCTACTTTTTCAGCACCTTCACCTACATCCTTCCCGGTTTCTTTTACCCCTTCTTTGAATTTTGAGTCCCCATTCTGCTCTTCTGACTTTATTTCGTATTCGGCATCTGCTTCCACCTGATCGGTTTCAATTTCCACATCTCGTTCTACTTCTACATCGGTTCGGGTATCAGGTTGTTCATCCTGTGCCATCACCCCAAAACATGCAAACATAGAAAACACACCTGCCATCAGTAATTTCTTCATAACTATTTAAAGTTTATAGTTCAACTTATTACCCTCAAAACAGTGCGATTTTAGTTTGCGTTCCTTGAAGAATTTTTAATAAAACTTTAGCTATATTTTCAAAACATTTTTCCACCTAATTTACTTATAATCTGCCTTTAACCTCATTGGTTTCCTGCCGCGATTTCACTTAAAATCTATACAATTCCCACATTCGATAATAATTATCATTCTCCCGACAATAAAGCCTATAAAA
>DATCKK010000327.1:0-2153 GCA_036562325.1 Cytophagaceae bacterium
CCTGACTTTTAAGCAAATCAGAATCCGAACCATCACACAACCAATAAGTTTACCTCCCGGCCAATGATTTTTTTACACCATTTTCTGAATTCAGGGAACTTATTATTACCTTTGCGGACTTATTAAACATTATAATCAACGTTTAATACCGTAATATTAAATATGAAATTATCAGAATTTAAACTCACATTGCCTCCTGAGTTATTGGCAATGTACCCTGCCGAAAATCGCGATGAGGCAAGAATGATGGTCGTTGACAGAGCCACAGGCACCATCGAACATAAAATTTTTAAAGACATTATTGATTATTTTGATGAGGGAGATGTAATGGTGGTAAATAACACCAAAGTATTTCCTGCCCGTCTTTACGGTAACAAAGAAAAAACCGGAGCTAAAATCGAGGTATTTTTATTGAGAGAATTAAATCAGGACTCTCACCTTTGGGATGTACTTGTTGACCCTGCAAGAAAAATAAGAGTAGGCAACAAACTTTACTTTGGTGATGGGGATTTGGTTGCTGAAGTAATTGACAATACTACATCAAGAGGCAGAACGATTCGATTTTTATTTGACGGTACTGACGAGGAGTTTTACAAAACCATTGACTCTCTTGGAGAGACTCCTCTACCAAAATATATCAAAAGAAAAGCAGAACCTGCTGACAGAGAAAGATACCAAACCATTTATGCTGAGCATACCGGCGCTGTAGCGGCACCAACTGCAGGACTTCACTTCACCAAACAGGTAATGAAGCGACTGGAAATAAAAGGAGTAAATGTTTCTCCGATTACGTTGCATGTTGGCCTTGGCACTTTCCGGCCGGTAGATGTGGAAGACCTTACCAAGCATAAAATGGATTCGGAAAACTTTATCGTTTCCGAAAAAACCTCGCAAATCGTTAATGAAGCTTTAGATAACAAAAAGAGAGTATGTGCCATTGGAACAACTTCAATGCGCGCTCTGGAGTCATCTACTTCTGCCAACGGAAGATTGAAACCAAACGAAGGCTGGACAGATAAATTTATCTTCCCTCCTTACGATTTTAAAATTGCCAACAGCCTTTTGACTAACTTCCATATGCCTGAGTCTACCCTACTTATGATGACTTGCGCTTTCGGAGGGTATGATTTAATCATGAAGGCTTATAAAATTGCCATTAAAGAGAAGTACAGATTTTTCAGCTATGGAGATGTAATGCTCATTTTGTAAAATCTTACTGTACCTATAATTTAAATTTTAAAGCTTCAGATATTAATTTTGTCTGAAGCTTTTTTTATGAATACATCTCAAGAATATGCCATTATTGTAGCAGGAGGCTCAGGAACCCGTATGCAGTCTGCCTTACCCAAACAATTCCTGCTTTTAAATGGAATGCCTGTATTAATGCATACTTTAACTGCCTTTTATAACTATTCCAAAGAGCTCTCTATTATACTTGTGCTTCCCGATAAGGAAAAAAATCAATGGGCTGCATTATGCGAAAAGCATTCATTTGTTGTTCCCCATCAGGTAGTTTCCGGTGGGGCGTCCAGATTTCAGTCAGTTAAAAACGGGCTACAATCCATTCCCCAATCTTCCGGGTTAGTCGCCATCCACGATGGTGTACGTCCGGTAATCAGCAAGGAAATAATAGCCAATAGCTTTACTACGGCAGCAGCCAAAGGCACAGCCATCACCTCAGTTGCCCTGAAAGATTCTATAAGACAGGTCGAAGGGCCAAAAAATAAATCGGTAAACAGATCCGCCTTCCGGATTATTCAAACTCCACAAACATTTCAATTAAACATTATAAAAAAAGCTTTTGAAACTGAAGAAAAAGACTTCTTTACAGATGATGCCTCGGTAGCAGAAGCAGCAGGATTTGAGATTGTTTTAATAGAAGGAGATTATAAAAACATAAAAATTACCACTCCCGAAGACCTTATCGTAGCCGAAGCTTTTATTTCAAAAAAGTAAAGACACAAAATTAACTTGTCCACCCACGGATATCGGGAGATGAGAAAAGCTTTACTAAAAATATAAATCCGCACCCTTACAGTCCATTTGGATAAAGGGAGCGGATTTTATTCCAATTTTTTACAAATCAACCAGGGTTAGAAAAACCAAATTTTACGAACTAAATCTGATTTTAACTTCTAATACTCGTCCTCGTT
>DATCKK010000625.1:0-1805 GCA_036562325.1 Cytophagaceae bacterium
GCATAACGTGGACCAATAATCTCTTCACAAGGGTGAGAAAAAGCATTCCCTCCATACATCCAGTATCGTGTACTGTCATATTTCCGTCCTTCATCAATTACAGCACATATATTTTCCCCTTCCCCAGCCTCGTTGCCTGCACTCCAGAAAAGAATGGAAGGATGATTGCGGTCGCGCAATACCATTTTGCGAACCCGCTCTCGATACATGGGCTCCCACTCAGCCCTATAGGACAAATATTCAGTAGCATGAGCTTCAACTCCTGCTTCGTCAATAATATAGAATCCATATTCGTCGGCCAGTTCTAAATAGCGTGATACAGGTGGATAGTGTGATATGCGCACACAATTTATATTGAATTGTTTAAACAGTTCAAAATCTTTCCGAATGGTGGCTTCGTCCATGGTATGCCCCAAATCGGGGTGTTGCATGTGCGTATTGATACCGTTAAGTTTTATGGCCTTGCCATTGAGGTAGAAAACCTGATTGCGGATTTCGGTTTCTTTAAAACCAATACGACCAGTAATTACTTCTTCGGTTTTTCCTTCATTGTTTATTAATTCCATTGTTAACCGATAGAGATTGGGTGTTTCGGCAGTCCACTTTTTAGGATTTAATACTTCTGATGAAACATTTATAATTTGCTTATCATCTGCACTAATTTGAACTGCATCAGAAGTAAAATCCTGAACCAATGTATTGCTTGCATCAAACAGCGAAGTGCGAACTTTGTAGTTCTGTTTGTCGGTTGTCGATTGGTTATTTACAGTAATCTGCAAATTTAGTTTTGCATTTACATAGTTTTCGTCCAGGTCGGTGGTGGCATACCAGTCGAAGATATGCACATCCTTTTTTGCATACAACCAGACATCGTCGAATATACCAGCAAGGCGCCAATAGTCCTGACTCTCGAGATACACACCATCTGAATATTTAATTACGTTGACGGCAATAGTATTTTCCCCTGGTTTCAGGTAATTGGTAATATCATATTCTGCTGGCTCTTGGGCCCCTTGGTTGTAACCCACTTCCTGTCCGTTGATCCAGACAAACGATGCCGAGGCAGTTTTCTCCATGCGCAAAAAAATGCGTTTGCCATTCCAATCTGGCGGCAGGGTAAATGCTTTGCGATACGAGCCTGTAGGGTTGTATTCGCGAGGAACATAAGGTGGATTGGATTGAAAAGGATGTGCTACATTGCGAAACTGGGGATCGCCAAAGCCCTGCATTTCCCAGTTGGAGGGAACTATAATTTCAGACCATTCCTGATCGTTAAAATTTGATGTAAAAAAGTCGGTGGGTGTACCTTCCGGAGTATGGGCAAAATGGAACTTCCACTTTCCATTTAACGAAAGCACATTCTCTGAATCCGATTTCTTAAGATTTAATGCTTCTTCAATCGACTCCCAAGGAATACAAACCGTGTGTCCTTCAGTCTGGTTGACTTCAAATACCGCTGGATTTTCGATGTAAGGATAAACGTCTGTAAATTTTGGTTGCTGTGCTGAGATTGTAAAAGTTACCAGCGTGATAACTAAACCAACTATTAAACTAACTATTTTTTTCATGCTCGATTACGTTTTTATCTTGATTGAATACTATATTTTTCTCGAAGATAGACTATATGACATTGCCCTAAAGCCAATTACACCAATAAGATCGTCCTTTGGCTTTTTCGTAAATTTCAATTGTGAATCGGAGAACATAAATCCCTTCTTTTTGAGCTTTTCTTTCATAAAATTTATTTACAGCTTCTATTAGTAATTCTTTGGGTTTCATGTCAATATTTAATCTTTGTGTGCTCA
>DATCKK010000626.1:0-2268 GCA_036562325.1 Cytophagaceae bacterium
CAGAGCCAAACTCGTAACCGCCTTTTTGATGAGTTTTTTATCCCACTCCACCGTTTCTACCAACCATGGAGTTTTGATTCGGGTAAGTTGCGCTGCAGCAGACTCATCGATATAAAAACTACAATTCGGATGATTTTGAAGATAAGATGCCGGCACCTGCTCGGAAACCGGTTCTTCCACAGCCTTTCTTATGATTTCTACTTTCCCCTCGCCCCAGGCAATTAACACCACTCTTTTAGCCGCCATTATCTGGCTGACTCCCAAAGTAATTGCTTTTTTAGGGGTATTAATAAGTCCCGAAAAGTCTCTGGAAGCCGCTGCTCTGGTTACATGATCCAAAGCAATTAACCTGGTTTTCGAATCAACCCTGGAACCGGGTTCATTAAAACCAATATGTCCATTTCCTCCAATACCGACTAACTGAAAATCTATTCCCCCCAAGTCATTAATTCTCTGCTCATAACTTTCACAGAACTGATTGATCTTATCAGGAGCAAGGGTACCATCCGGCACCATCCAGTTTTCCCTTGGAATATCAACATGATCAAAAAGATTTTCCTTCATGAATCGAACATAACTCTGAAGGGAATCCGGTGCCATCGGATAGTATTCATCCAGGTTAAAGGAATAAACATTAGCAAAGCTCAATCCTTCTTCCTTATGCATCCGAACCAGCTCTGCATAAATATATTTGGGAGAAGACCCTGTTGCCAATCCCAACACACAGTGTTTTCCGGCATTTTTCTTCTCCGTAATTAATGAGGCGATTTCTTTAGCTACTGCCTTCGAAGCAAGTATCGAATTATTGAATATTTCAACATTTACTCTTTCAAATCGCTTTGAAAGATCAACTTGACTAGTGGTTTTAATCATAAAACAGGTAAAAGTTATTTTAAAAGCCTGAGTAGTTGTTACATGCAACAAACTTCTGTAAAGAATAGTTTACCGAAGTTCACTTTCAAGTATTCTTGTACGGAAAAAAGAGAAGAATGATTAAATAATCTAAAAATTAAGCCGGGGAGATATCTTAAACAGAAACATCTTCATTGACCTCACTTGGTTTTCTGACAAATTGAGAGCCTTTTAACGCATAAAATATGATATATCCATAACATACCAAAGGATAAATGAAGGCTATTTTATAGCCAATAGCTGCCGCAAAATTCACCACATTAAACGGAATTACCGCAGCACCAACGAAAGCCATTACCATACTTCCCGCTCCATCTTCTGAAAATCTACCCAGGCCTCTTGTTCCAAGGAAGAAAATAGCAGGAAACATTACGGAATTAAACAATCCAATCAGTGCTACGCACCAAATCGAAAACTCTCCTATCGTAACAATGGAAATCAGCAGGAATAAACAAGCTCCTGAGGCACAAGTGGCAAGTATTTTAGAAGGTGTTCCATAAATAAGATACCAGGCACCTATAAATTTCCCGGCGAGCGACAATCCCCAATAATACACACTCAGGTCACTATGAAACCCCACTAAGAAGTTAGCCAAAGCTACTTCCGCTCCCTGATAAGCAAATACCGCAAAAGCGCCTAACCTCAATTGCTTAAAGTGCATTACGTGAATTCTTTTTCCACGATATTCCAGAATGTTCAAAAAGTCCCAATTCTTAGTATTAAACTCAGGTATCTCAACAAACACAAAAAATATGGTAAGCAGGTACATAAATATACTAAGGATAATGTAGGGCGATTGTACATACGCTTCCAGTGCCGTAAATCCTTTCACTACAAACACAGGTGCAACATTTTCAACCAAACCAAAGAATGACCTCACTACTTTCTCTCCGTACAAGGGAGCCAGAAAACCACCAAGAGCGTTAAATGCATGCATCAATGTCAGTCTGGTAGCAGCTCTTTGCTGTTTGCCGAAAAATACTACATATAGATTGGCAGTAACTTGCAACAAGGTAATACCAGTTGCCTGAACGGCTAATGCCAGTAGAAAAAAGTAATAGATTTTAGCAGATACAGCAAAGTAAAAAAGCATACAACCCAAACCGGTAGTAAACAATCCGGAGATCAGGCACAGCTTGTATCCCCAAGACTTCACAAGTTTTGCCGCAGGGATCGATGCCAATAAATAGGTAGTAAAAAATGTAAGGTTAATTAAGGTAGAAACAGAATAAGATAAATCAAATAAAGCTTTAAGGTCATTGATGAGAACAAAGTTTAATACCGTCAAAAAGCCCCATATAAAAAATGAAATACTGAATGTAATCAGTATATATATTTTTTGGGTAGAAGATAAGT
>DATCKK010000633.1:0-3481 GCA_036562325.1 Cytophagaceae bacterium
GGCCCAGGTTCTTGCTTATTTATGGTTAAGAATGGTGAACTTGTAACTCCGTTGTTGACCGATAGTGTGCTGGAGAGCATCACCAGAGATACTATCATTAGAATCTCTAAGAATCTACTCCAGATTCCAGTAGGCGAAAGAAGTGTTGATCGGACAGAGCTGTATATATGTGATGAAGCTTTCCTTTGTGGTACATCGATGGAGATAACTCCAATCTTATCAGTGGATCGACATGTTATCGGGAATGGTGGGGCAGGTCCTTTAACAACGAAGATTCACCAAACATATCTTGCCTTAGTAACTGGGAATATTGACTGGTATGACGAATGGTTAACGCCGATATATTGAAGGAAAGTAAGTGAGTGATTTGATGGGAAAGCCATATGTCGACGGGTTAGTTTCTGTAATTATACCGGTTTATAATGCAGCGAAGTTTCTTGACAGAACACTGCAATCAATTTTTTCACAGACATATAAAAATGTCGAGATTGTGCTGGTGGATGATTGTTCAAGAGATAATTCATCAGAAATAATCGATAACTATATACCTGGACATCCGGAGATTGTTTATCATCGTTTGGATAAGAATATGGGAGCTGCTGTAGCCAGAAATAAAGCCCTAGAGCTTGCAAGGGGAAGATATGTGGCATTCCTGGACAGTGATGATGAATGGCTTCCTGAGAAGTTGGAAAAACAACTTGCGCTCATGCGCGAAAAGAATGTTGCTTTTACTTACACAGCTATCGAGATGATTGATGAAGAAGGTTTTGTAATAAAAGGCAAACGTAAAGTTAGAGAAACTGTTGATTACAAATTCCTTCTGCGTAATACAATGATTGCAACTTCCTCAGTGGTGATAGATCGTTATGGATTGGGAGATTTCAAAATGCCACTTCGCCGTGGTGGGCAGGACTATGCTACATGGTTACAACTGCTCCGGGACGGTACGGTTGCGTATGGTATTAATGAAGCTTTGGTAAGATACCGACTTAGTAGAAATTCACTGTCGTCAAATAAATTCAAAAGCATAAAACAAGTGTGGGAGATTCAGAGGCAAAATGAAAAGATAGGGAGAATCACTGCTTCTTTTCATATTATGTGTTTTGTCTTTAACGCATTTAAGAAATACTTTTTTTAGTAGTGGGAGATAACCCATTTCAAACTGCTGCCTATATAGTTTTAAATAAATAAGGAGTAGGAAACGAATGAAGATTTGTCATGTCACAAGTGTACATTCGAGCACTGATGTACGGATTGCTGTCAAGGAATGTCCCTCACTTGCTGAAGCCGGATATGATACTTATCTTGTAGCACCAGGGAAGAGTAGAGAAGAAAATGGTGTTCATATCGTTGGAATTGGAGATTCGCCGATAAACCGTATTAAACGCATACTAACTTTTTCCGAAGAGGCATATCAAAAAGCACTGTCGCTGAACTGCGTGGTGTATCATCTACATGATCCGGAACTTCTTCCATACGGGTTAAAATTAAAAAAACGTGGGAAGATAGTGATCTTTGACAGTCATGAAGATATTCCAGCCCAAATAAGGGACAAATACTGGATTCCAAAGGCGTTACGACAGATTGTAGCGACTGCCTATTCTAAGTATCAAGCCTATGCCTTACGGCATTTTGATGCTGTTATTGCTGCTACACCATACATAGCAGAACGGCTGAAAAGTTGTGCGAATAAAGTTGTGATAGTAAATAATTATCCGAAGCTCGATGATATTGCTTTCCAAGATAAACCCTTTTTTCAACGTGAAAAAATTATAGGTTATGCAGGAAGTTTAGATGACAATCGCGGAAGGAAGGTTGTCGTTGAAGCGATGAAGTCCATAGATGGAAAGTTGTATCTTGCCGGTAACGAAACCATCGAGGGATACGAGAATATCGTTAATTGCGGGGTTTTAAATCGGGAAGAAGTCAATAAACTCTATGAGAACTCGCGAATGGGAATAGTTCTATACCAACCGGCAGCAAATCATTACAAGGCACAGCCGGTGAAGATGTTTGAATATATGGCGGCAGGATTGCCGGTTGTTGCGTCTAATTTTCCCTTGTGGCAGGATATTGTGGCGAAGAATCAGTGTGGAATCTGTGTCGAGCCCACAAACCCGGCGCAAGTCAGTGAAGCATGCAATAAGCTACTGAATGATCCGGGGCTAGCTGAAGAAATGGGAAGAAATGGCCGAAAAGCCGTTGAAACGGTATACAATTGGGAAAAGGAAAAACAGGTTCTTTTGAAGTTATATCAAGATTTAACAGGATAAAGTTTGATGTTTGCAGATAACAGCAGAGAAGAATAGGCTGGGAAATTGAAAATAGTTAATAAGGGTATATAACACGTTCGTTTAACGAGGAAGTAAATTATTATTAGTAATGGGATGAGACATGATGGGAAATATGGTTAAAAGCAAGAAATGTAAAAAAGACTGGTTTATGATAATTGCGATTATCTTTCGGATGATCTTGGACTGGTCTTATATTATATTGTCGAATTCCGAACATTCCATAGAATTTGCTTTGAAATTTAGTCCAGTTAAAATGCTCCTCTCATATGTGGCCATAATCTTTATTTGTTATGAGACATATAATAAGAAGAAAATATCAGTTTTTTTCTATCGGATAATCATCTTCTTTACAATTATTCCAGTTTCATCAGTTTATTGTATGAGAGATGGCAGTAGTGTGTTTTTCTTTTTGACCGTACTATCTTTTTTATACGCTGAATTCATTGCTTTTAGAATTAAGTTGACAGGTAATTCTGCACGGACGAAGAGATCTTTGACTGAGCAGCCCGAGAGAATACCTGATAATACTAACAAGCAAAAGAAAGAACCTGTTTTTTCAGCTAAAGCTCTAAGCGTAGTCAGTGCTTTGATAGCATTAATGGTAGTAACCATTATGTATAAGTATAACGGTCTCCCCAAATTAGGTACATTAAACTTGAATAATGTCTATGTTGTAAGAGGGAGCTACCAAACAACATGGTTTCTGAGTGGTTTGTCGTCACTTACCGCAATGGTTATTGTTCCATTTGGTGTTGCAAAAGCAAAGCTGCGAAATAGTAAAACACAAATCCTTTTTTGGTGGGCTGTACAGTTTTGCTTATTTTTATGGACGGGGAATAAGACGTGGTTGTTTTCAATATTTTTGTTATTGGGTATTATGGTTATTATAGAGAGAGGTTATTCTCCTAATATCATGTTTTTAGGAGTTACTGCGTTTACTTTATTACCTTTTATTTTTCTAGGTCGAGGTTCGTGGGTGTATAATTATATTTTTGATTACCTGAATAGACGAGTTTTGCTGGACCCGGCAGCGCTTAAGTTTTTCTATTATGATTATTTTATTCCTGAGGGCAATCCTATAATAGGTTTATCCGGTACAATTTTTGCCTCGTTTTTCCCGGGATTAAATAAAGGCAGTATTCTTAATTATCCGTTTATTATTAGTACGCAATATACAGGAATAACAT
>DATCKK010000634.1:0-1804 GCA_036562325.1 Cytophagaceae bacterium
GGATATATATGGTACTTACGTGTTAGAGTCAGGTGAATATCAGTATAGCTTATTAGATCTTGTGACAAAAAACTTCAGGATTGAGAAGGGCAGTAGTATAAGCTGGTCCGGCAATCCATTGGATGGAAGGATGAATGTAACTGCCCATTACGAGACGAAAGCCTCTGTATATGAGTTGGTGCAAGAACAGGGAACCATTTTGTCAGGAGATGCAGAGCAGGCCGCAAGAACCAGAGTGCCCGTAGATGTTTTGTTGTACGTTCGTGGTGAATTGGCTGCTCCCCGGATTACTTTTGATATTAACCTGCCGGAGTCGGAAGGAACTTTGGCGGATAATCTGGTAAGTCAAAGAATCAGTCAGATCAGGGGTAATCAGACGGAACTAAACAGACAGGTAGTAAGTTTGATCGCATTTAATCGCTTTATGTCTACCGGCCAGGGGGTAACCGGAATAAGTGGTGGCGATGTAGCAAGAACACAAGTAGCAGAAAGCGTAAGTCAATTGTTGAATGAACAGTTAGGAAGATTAACGGAACAATATATCAAAGGAATTGACTTGGATGTGAGTTTTGAAGCATTGGATCCGGGGTATGGAGCTTTTGCCCAAAAGGCAAGGGTTTCTGCCAGTAAAAGGATCAATGACAGGATTACTATCAGGGCAGGTGGTAATGTAAATGTAGGAGCTACCAGTGGCACCGGGCATATAGCCGGTGATTATTACGGCTATTATCGTATCAACAAATCCGGTAGTCTAAATTTTAAATTCTTCCGAACAGGGCTTCAAACTATTTATACAAGTACTCTTTATTCCATGTCGGGGGCTTCCATTAGTTACAGAAGGGATTTTAATCGATGGAAAAGTATCTTCAGAAAAGATTGGCAGGAGGATAATAATAGTAATGAAGAAGAGAAAAACCAGAGCGAAGAATAATCTTTGTTGTTGGGTTGATTTATTATTAGCTGATACGGTTTGATCATTATTTTAAAACGGATATCCTATTCCAATATTTAAAACAATATCTTTTAATATTTTATTGAAGGGAGCAAAGGATTTTAATGCAGGGTCATAGGCTTTGATACCCAAATCTAACCGTAGTACCAGAAAAGATAAATTTAATCTTAGGCCCACGCCTGTGCCAACTGCAATTTCCGATAAAAAACCTGAAGGCTTAAATTCTGCTCCCGGCCTGGAGTTATCTTTCGTTAACATCCATACATTACCCAAATCAATAAAGGTGGCACCTTCGAAAAAACCAATGATAGGAAACCGGTACTCAAGGCTGGATTCCAGGAGTAGTTCTCCCGGCCTTTCAAACCGGTAATTTATTTCACCTTCTTCATCAAGTGGAGCATAAGAGCCGGGGCCAAGCCTTCGTGGTTGCCAGGCGCGGACGCTGTTGGTGCCGCCTGCAAAGAAATACTTTTCATAGGGAAGCGTGGTGCTGATGCTTAGCGGATAAGCAGCTCCTAAGTTAATGCGAAATGCCAATGTACTTCTTCGGTTTACCGGGAAGTAATATCGGTAGTCTGTATTTGCTTTTAAGTAAGAAAAAGTTTGTAATCCAAATATGGAGTCTACGCTAAGAAAGTTGAACAATGTGCCGCCAGATTCAAGATAATAACGCTTGTATTTGGCTTTTTTTACAACTGAAGGATCAAAGTCAGTATAGATGTAGTTGGCAAAAATATCCGAAACATAAGAGCTTCTGAAACTGGTGATGATGTTGTTCCCTTGTTGCTGTAAGGCTTCCAGAAATACCTGAAAAGTATCGCTTATGTTAGCTGTGTTGATAAGGTTAATATC
>DATCKK010000637.1:0-2348 GCA_036562325.1 Cytophagaceae bacterium
TGCATTAGCAGGTTTGTATTCTAAAATATTGAATGTCGGAGGGTTAGGGCTTCCAAGATTGACTGAGAGCAATCCACCCATTTTCAGGCTTTGTATTTTGGTTTTATTAAAAACTTCGACCTCAAAGCCTGCTTTTTTACCGTATTTTATAAGTTCTTCGCTTAATGTTTCTGCTGTAAGAAAATTAACCGGTTCATTTACCAGATCTTTTGCTGCAAAAACGGCTGAAGAAGTTTTCAAAAGCTCGTCAACAGCCTGTCGGGACAGTTCTGTTGCCTGAATAGTAACGCTGTTTAAGGAGTGAGCTTCCGGCTTGGTTTTATATTTCAAAAACTGATATCCCGACAACAGTAATCCTTCGGCAAAAGCAAGGGTTAATGAGGCCGGGAGCTTGGAGTGAATGTGTAAGGAACTTAGTTTGTCTTTAGTAGCAAGTGTAAAAACGTCAAACCCTTTTTTTCTAAGGGCTTCATTTTTATCGTTTTCGTTTGCTAAAACAATAAAGATACTTTTTTCTCCCGTATTCAGATGTACAAATTTCTTATCGCTATTTAATGAATTAACAAAAGCATTTGTGCCTTCTTTTCCATTAAATAATGTTTTAACTGCTTCCTGATCCTTAACGATAAGTACCAGGTTATCATTTTCAGGTGTTTGTTGTACTAGCTTTACATCCGGAAGCATAAGTAGTTTTATATTAGGCCAGCCAATTTAGTTAAATCATGAATAAAAACATAAAAAAATGGTTTTAGTCTGATCTTAAGAGGGTATTATGTAGTCAGAATTATGAATAACAGAATTTCCGGAGGTTTACTAATTAGGAAATAATTCCTGTTTCAGGCCAAAAAACACAGGCTAAAAATAAAAATAGCATCGGGCCAAACGGCTGATGCTATTTTTATAAAACCTATACTTTAAAATTTACCAGAATGAAAATCGTTTAATCTCCTACTATATATAACTAATATCTAAAAGGTAACCCATTCTTTTTAAATAGCCCATTTATCAGGGTATTATCCAGGGTATTCCAGGTTTAGAAATTATAAAAAGAATAACTTTTACTCCTAAAAATCAAAATTCATAATTCAAAATCTAAATTTTGGCTTAGCAATGCGTAGTTTTGCAATTATGAAATCTGTAAGGGCGAAAAAACATCTGGGGCAGCATTTTCTTAAAGATAAGTCCATTGCTGCGGACATAGTCAATGCATTAACTATTCATGAGGGCTATAAGTCCGTATTGGAAGTAGGGCCGGGAATGGGGGTATTGACCCAATTTCTATTAGAAAAGAAGGAGTACGAAACGTTTGTGATCGATATTGATAAAGAATCCATTGAATATCTGAAGCAACATTTCCCCACTCTGGGAGCCCGCATTATAGAAGGTGATTTTCTGGCATTGGACTTTTCGAGCTTATTTGATGCCCCATTTGCGGTGATTGGTAATTTCCCTTATAATATTTCATCTCAGATATTCTTTAAAATCCTGGAGGAAAAAGACAGAATTCCGGAGGTTGTGGGAATGCTTCAAAAAGAGGTGGCTGTACGACTGGCTTCCGGGCCGGGGAACAAAGATTATGGAATTCTTAGTGTATTGCTTCAGGCCTTTTATGATATTGATTATTTATTCACGGTTCATGAAAATGTATTTCAACCGGAACCTAAAGTGAAATCCGGGGTTATTAGGTTAAAGAGAAATAAGCGTGAAAAGCTGGAAGTAAGCGAAAAAGAATTTTTTAAAGTAGTTAAACAAGCTTTTAGCACGCGTCGTAAGACATTGCGAAATGCCCTTAAAGTCTATAATTTGCCTAAAGAAATGGCAGATAATTCCATTTTTGATAAAAGGGCGGAGCAGCTATCGGTGGAAGATTTTATTTACCTTACCTCATTGGTAGAAAAAAGTAGAGCATAATGCAGTTTGAATTAACTCAGGAATATCTTGAACGCATAAGAGATGCAATAGCTAATGCTGAGAATGATTTTCTCCGTGAAAAGATGGAGGAACTGCATTATCAGGATATTTCAGCTATTGTTCAAGAGCTTGAAGTAGATCAAATGCGGTATGTTTTGGACTTGTTTCCAAAACATGAAGGTGCGTTAATTATACGGGAGCTGGTTCCTGAAGACAGGAAAAGGTTGTTTAAAATATATGAGCCCGAAGAGATAGCTTCCTTTATTACACACATAGACTCCGATGATGCGGTAGATATTATTAATGAATTGCCTGTAAAGACCGGAGAGGAAGTCGTTGCTCATATTGAGAACAAGGAAAAGGCTGACCACGTACGGGACCTGTTGCATTATGATGAAGATTGTGCAGGAGGATTAATGGCTAAAGAGGTTATAAAG
>DATCKK010000638.1:0-5921 GCA_036562325.1 Cytophagaceae bacterium
GCTTATATGGGTGGCAAAGGACAGGAAGCCTTAAAGGGAATTGGAGTGTTTGGAGATCCGGGGCTGGCTGAGGCAGTTAAAAAGGATAAGTTAGGTATTGGCTTTAATAATGTCATTTATGTATATGACCTGGCTTCCAGAAAAAAATTTGATGGTATTGAAGTAATTCCTATCGACATCAATGGTAATGATAAAATTGATGAAGAGGAGAAATTTTATGATAATCTTGAGGCAATAACTACTGCTATTGGCGATGGCAGATACCCATCTCCTCCAGCACGTGAATTGTATTTCATTTCTAAAGGAAAGCCGGAAAATCAGGCAGTATTGAAATTTCTTGAATGGGTATTGGTAGATGGCCAGAAGTTCATTGACCAGGCTGGTTACATCAAACTTCCTCAAGAGTCCATCAACAATGAGCTAAATAAGTTGAAATAATGCAGTCTACCCGATATATAAAAAATTATTTCTCTGACGGTTGGATGGGAGTGGCAGTAACTTTGTTGCTGTTACTCCCTCTGGTTATACTTACCGGGCTGTTGCTGAAATCAATACCGGTATTACAACTGCTTGGGCTCGGTGAGCTGCTTATATCCTCTGATTGGTTGCCGGGAAATGGACAATTTGGCTTCTTGCCTTTTATTCTGAGTTCGGTATATGTTTCCCTCATTGGCCTCATTATAATGATTCCTCTTGGCTTGTTTCCGGCTATTTATCTTACACAATTTGCCAAACCTGGCTTTTTATCCGTGATGCGGTCGGTCATAGACGTACTGGCCGGAATTCCTTCGGTTATTCATGGAGTGTGGGGTGTGTTAATAGTAGTGCCTTTTGTGGGTAATTATGTAGGCCCTTTATTCGGAAAAGACTCAGGAGGATATACCATATTGGCCGGAGGTATAGTATTGGCAGTATCCGTAATACCTTTTGTATTAAATATGTTACTTGAAGTTTTCCGCTCTATTCCGCTAGAGCTTAAGGAAGCTTCTTTGTCGCTTGGTACTACGTATTGGGAAACAGTTAAAAAAGTAATACTGAAAAAAGCCATGCCTGGTATTGTGGCTGCTTATGCATTGGGCTTATCCAAAGCATTTGGAGAAACTATAGCTGTATTAATGGTAGTTGGTAATGTGGCTCAAATCCCAACCGGAGTATTCGATGCAGGATATCCACTACCGGCATTGATTGCTAATAACTATGGAGAAATGCTTTCCATACCAATGTATGACTCTGCATTAATGTTTGCAGCGCTTCTGCTGTTTGCCGTGGTGTTGGTGTTTAATATGATTGCGCGATTGGTTATTTCTAAAACCGAAGTTAAGTGATGAATAAGAAGAAATGCGAAGAAAAGTTTTTTAAGTGGCTTTCAGCTTTTTTTACCTTTGGTATCATAGGCCTGCTCTTATTTATAATCATTGAGATTTTTGCTCAGGGTTTGCCGGCACTCTCCTGGGAAATGATTTCTGAAACGCCTAAAGGCGGATTTTACTTTGGTAAAGAAGGAGGTATACTTAATGCCATCATAGGTTCTATTTATCTGGCAGCAGGAGCTTCTCTCATTGCTTTATTCATAAGCCTGCCGGTGGCATTGTTTATAAATATAGTTCTTGTCAAATATAAAAAACTGCAGGATACCTTCCGGTTTTTACTGGACCTGTTATGGGGTGTACCTCCAATTGTTTATGGAGCGTTCGGGTTTACCCTTATGATGGTTATCGGGCTAAAAACTTCTTTACTCGCCGGTATCCTTACGGTAAGCCTTTTGATCAGCCCTATTATGATAAGGGCTATGGACGAGACTATCCGAAATATACCTTTCGGGTTGCTTGAATCTGCTTATTCCTTAGGTGCAACTCGTTTTGAAATTGCCTACAAAGTATATTTCAGACAAGCATTGCCGGGACTGGTAACAGCTTTTCTTCTTGGACTGGGCAAAGGTATAGGCGATACAGCTTCTGTGTTATTTACTGCAGGCTTTACGGATTATATACCCGAAAAATTATCAGAACCTGCTGCTACTTTACCGTTAGCCATATTCTTTCAGCTAGGTTCTCCTGTACCGGAAGTTAAAGCAAGAGCTTATGCTGCGGCGGTGGTGCTTATTATTATTATTTTGATTATAAGTATCACTTCAAGGATAATTGCCTCCAAATTCTCTAAAAATATACTGAAATGACAACGGACTCTACTACTCAATATACGAATACAGTTGCTGTGGAAAATGGCGAAACCAGAACAGTTATCAGTGTGAAGAATCTGAATGTGTTTCATGATAAGCACCAGATTTTGAAAAATGTAAATCTTGAAATACCGGAGAAAAAGATCACTGTGTTTTTGGGGCCTTCAGGTTGTGGTAAGACTACTTTATTAAAATCATTGAACCGTCTTACTGACCTTCAGAATAAAATGCGTGTGGAAGGAAGCATACAGTTGAGAGGGCAGGAGATATTAAGTAAGAAAAATGATATCGTCGCTTTAAGGCAAAAAATGGGATTGCTTTCTCAGCGTCCGTTTCCATTGCCTATGAGTATATTTGATAATGTGGCTTTCGGATTGCGAATTCAAGGATTGAAAAACAAGACTGAAATTGCTCATAAAGTAGAATATCATTTAAAGCAGGTAGCGTTGTGGGATGAAGTAAAAGACCGTTTACATACTTCTGCCGCCAGAATGTCTATCGGGCAGCAGCAAAGATTATGTCTGGCGAGAGGCCTGGCAGTTAACCCTGATGTTATCCTGGCCGATGAACCTACCTCTGCATTGGACCCTATATCCAGCAGAAAGATTGAAGAGCAGTTTAGCGAATTGAAAAAGGATTATACCATTATATTGGTTACTCACATGTTGCGTCAGGCAAAAAGGCTGGCAGACAATGCGGTGTTTATGTATTATGGAGAAGTGGTAGAGCAGGGAGCGCCATCAGAGATGTTTAATAATCCGAAGACAGAAATACTTAAGAATTATTTGAGTTTGGGGTAGGGATAAACTATCATAATTAAGAACTATTGGGTATAGCTTTGGATAAGCTGTACCTAAATAGTATAGAATTTAGCCTATTTATTGACCTCTGTTACTTTTTGTTCCCGCTTATTGCGGGACAGGGATTGGCACAAAAAGGTAACCAAAAAAGTCAAGACCCGCCAAAGCATCATCGCGTAGGCTCCACTGGCTCGCTGGCGGCTCAATCTCCCCACGATGTTATAGGTTAGTTCCGCTTAATTTTTCATAGATTAATGGCTCCAAGAATAATTATAATAAGTTGGATTTAATCAACTATGAGTTTATATAATTATTGTATAGCTTTTCGTCATCTCGACGATAGGAGAGATCTGGAGCCTTTAAATTATTGTACAAATTAATTCAACCATAAAAGCAGAGTTACGTCAAACAATTTTACGATTTATTATTGACAAACCTTTTTTATTTGACTTTCTCGGCTTCCTCCTCATTTCATAGTTTATTGAAAAATTGATCCGAGCTGTTTAATCTTAAATATTAGCTTATATATCTCTTTAATAATAAAGTAAATAGATTTGAATTACCCGACGGATTTAATTTGAATTCTCGAGGAATAAGACATTTTTTATTCGCTGATAAAATTTTTTAAAAAATAACTTTCAGGAAATTAGGCGCTTATAAAAATACTCTACTAATTCTATAGATTTATTTGGAAATATTAAAGCCATCGTATATATTTGTATCATAATTCGCTGCCGAAGCTAATTTATAAAGAACTAGGCGAGAGAGCAGGCTCAACGACCCTATAGCAACCTCTATATGAACGGTGCTAAATCCTGCCCAAAAATATTGGGAACTATAAATTAAAACGAACATGAGAAACTTTTCCGATACCCCCACTCATTCTTAAGCTAAGGTTGCATGGAATGCAACTCACAGCTTGTCAAAATAAATTCTTAATCTTTTAAAATTTTATTACTATGAAAACTGATATCTTAACATATACTTCTACTTTAATCAACAAAAAAGCTTCAGCTAATTTAAGAGAATTAAACATTTATGATTTTGCCTTCCTTTTAAATGTATTGGAAAAGCAGTTGGCTATTGCTGAAGGAGGATCTATTGCCATAGCATCAAAGTCATTCCGTTCGTCTCGTTTTTCTCTTATCAAACAATTAGCAGATAACAAAGCTTTGCATATATTAAGCTATGAGCCTGAATCTGCATGGGCATCAGATATTGCCTTGTATAATCGTTATGGTATCCGCATCTCTTACGCAGAACACTTTCCGGAAGAGAATTTAAAACAAATTATTCGTTCACAAAAAATCGATGTTGTTTATATTGCATCGATCCATTCGAAAACACTTGCGGTAGAAAATCATTCTGCTATTATCACTGATGCTCACTCTTTAAATATTCCTGTTATATATGACAATACAGCCGGAGCTTTAGGAAGTACTTACCAGCCGTTGGCACATCATGCTGACTATGTATTGGTGAATACAACCGGAACTGCTTTTGAAACTAATGGTATCGGAGGATATATTGCAGAAGCTTTACCTAAGTCTGTTAATATCAATGCCAATTCTGAATTTATTACTGAGTCTGTTGTATATACACTGAAACAAAAAAGAAGCCTGGCACAAAAACAACAATTTCTTTTGACAGGCGATGAAGATATACTGGCAAGCAAGGTAAATCAGGAGATCAGAAAACAACAGGCGTATGCTAAAACAACTTTTACTCTTGCCAAGTTGTTAAATCAGGTAGGTGAAGTAGCAGAAGTAAACTATCCTGGCCTTAAAACAAGTACTTCCTTTATCAATGCAGAATCTAATCTAAGAAGCGGATACGGCAAAGTATTGAAGTTTAAAGTATGGGATGCGGGATTTAGTCATAATTTGTTAAGATCATTCTTTATTGCAGGAAAACCTGCCGGCCTTAAGATAACTACGGACAATGAACTTAAAGAATTTGAAGTAACCATACATACTGATGCATTTAATGAAATAGCTGCTTATTTTAATAAAGTGTTTTCACAACTAAGCAGAGAGCTTGAGTTCCGTGAATCATTCAAAAGACAGCTAAAGTTAGAAGCTGCAGTAAAAGAACTTTTAAAAGTAAATATATAGTTTCCCCCGGCTATATCTTTCAATCTCTAATTTATTACAAATATGATTTTTGAAAATAAGATAAATACGATCATTGCGGATAAGTTTAATCTGCAATATACAGAGAAAGGAACGGGGCAACCAATTATATTGCTTCATGGTTTGTTCGGTAGTTTAAGTAACTGGACTCATACTATCCGCCATTTTTCTAAGAACTACCGCGTAATAGTTCCAGTACTGCCCATCTATAATGCATCCTGGCGAAAGGATGTATTAAGCGAACTGGTCGATTATGTACATACCTTAGTTTTGAAACTGGAGTTGAAAGATGTTGTTCTTGTTGGAAATTCATTAGGTGGACATGTTGCTATTTTATATACATTGGCTCATCAGGAATATGTCAGCAATCTTGTTTTGACAGGAAGTTCGGGGTTGTTTGAAAGTAATCTCGGTGTGTCGTATCCTAAAAGAGGTAACTTCGAATATATATCTGAAAAAGTAAAGTATACTTTCTATAATCAGGAAGTAGCTTCTACTACATTGATTAATGAAGTATATCAGACAGTGAATGATGTACGAAAATCAATTGGTATTATAAAAGCTGCGAAGGCTGCTAACAGGCATCATGTAGGTAAAGAGCTGGCTAAGATTAAAGTTCCCACATTGCTTATCTGGGGTGAGCAGGATAAGGTAACTCCTCTGGAAGTGGCATTTCAGTTTTTAGAGCTGTTGTCAGCAAAGTCAGAATTACATGTTATTGATCATTGTGGCCATGCTCCCATGATGGAACAGCCTCAACAGTTTAATCAAATTCTGGAGAAGTATCTTGCTAAACAGATAGTATCCTCT
>DATCKK010000640.1:0-4067 GCA_036562325.1 Cytophagaceae bacterium
ACTCTTTTCAGTATTTTGGCTGGATGCTTCGAAAACCCAACCAGGTATTTGAAATTTGGAATACACCGGTTGGTATTATCCCTGGAGAAGTATATTTAATAATTAATATATTATGTGTCCTGTCAGGAATAGCGCTGGTAATCTTTGCTTCCAAAATGACTAAAAGAAGTAAAGCCTGCCGGACATGGACGTTAAGGGTATTGCCGGTTATCACACTTACAGAAATAGTTTCCTTTTACAAAGGATGGATGAGTGAAGGTGATGACTCATTAATTCAACATGTTTTGGCATTCGTTATTGGGACAATTTCACTAGGCGGAATTTGCACTTTAATAATCCTGGCATACACAAGTGAATACATGAACAATTTCTTTAGCCGAAAAAATTTAGATACTGTAGAAATAAGAGTCTGATCACAATAAGGTGTGAACTTAAAATTAAGCTTTTAGCCTCGATTGAAAATATTATTAACATAGAAGAACTTGTATACAAGGTCTGCCAAAACAAAATCAAGTTGATATGAAACATACAATTGCAGTTTTATTACTTTTAATAATTTCTAATCTTGCGTATGGACAGAAAAAAACCGTATATGGGGATTTAAAGTCATCGGACAGTACAGAACTTAATATCATTACCGTAAGGCCCGATAGTTTTCCGTCGATCTCAATAATATTTGAAGCTGTTAAAGACAATGAACCTGTATTTGGGCTTAACAAGAACTTACTAACTGTAACGGAAGATGAGAAAATTTGTAACATCATCAAGATTACCCAAATAGAGGAAAACTATCCAATTAACATCTCTTTGATTATAGACCACTCCGGATCAATGCAGCTCGATCCCTGGCAACTTATAGATTCGGTATCCGGAAAATCTTTATTACAATACCATATTGTAGATAATAAAGTAGTACCTCTCCTTCCGGAAGGGTATGTACCACCTATAGACAATGCTAAAAAAGCGGTTTCTGAGTTTATAAATGAAATTAATACCGGCAAGGACTCTGTTCAAGTCATTGGGTTTTCCAATGTAGTAGATATCTATTCCTCTTTTAGCAATGACAAAAAATATCTGCAATCATTTATTGATAGTATTAATGCGAATGGAAGCACCGCATTTTTAGATGCGATCAACTTTTCGTTAGACTCCATTAAGTACCAGTCCGGAATAAAAGTAATTGTTGCACTTACCGATGGCCTTGACAATAGCTCGCATATTACAGTTAAAGATTTAATACAAAAAGCAAAAGATTTAAAAATCCCCATATACACCATTGGCTTAGGAGAGGTAGACAAAAAGTTTCTTTCTGATATTTCAAAAAATACGGGTGGTGCTTTTTACTATACTAAAAACTCAAACTCATTGTCGATTATATATAAGGATATACAAAAAAGAATTCGGTCTATTTATGATTTACAATATATTTCGGAGAACCTGAACCCTGACCAGACTTTACGAAAGGTAAAAATAAGGTTTGCTGTTGATTCTTTGTTTTTAACCAACAACACCGCTGAATTAAACCTATCTCCCAAAGTGATAGAATATATCCGCAATAAAAAGAAAAAAGAGTTTTATCAAACAGTAGGATTGGGGATAACAGCTACCGCAACAGGCGCAGGAATTATATTGTTTTATTACCGAAGGAAAAGAAGAAAAAACAGTAAAGATACAGTATAAGTAACCGGCGGATAAATTTGAGTTGAAGGTTGCGGATGAAAGAGTCGAATTCCTAAACGAATAGATAGTGTTGGCATTAAAGGAAGGTAATCTCATCACTCATGTTTCTAAACTGCTTAGGTGTTACCCCCTTCCACTTTTTAAACACCCTGTTGTAATAAGGGACATCTCCAAACCCACAGGCGTGACAAACTTCAGATATCGGGAGGGTTGTATTCAGGAGTAGTTTGCAGGAAGCTTCTATTCTCTACTGGGTTAGAAAAGAGAAGAAAGACTGCCCGGACATTTTCCTGAAAAACACACAAAACGACGATCTCTCCATGCCAATAAAGCTGGCCACTTCATCCAATGTAATCTTATTCTGAAAGTTGTTCATCACATATAGCTGTAATAGCTGCATCTTCTTGGAGTTTCGGCCTGACGATGCAGACGAATCTGCTTATCCCACGTAACTCTTACATGATTAAAAATAAAAGATGTATTCTCTTTTTCCGTTATATGACAATATTTGATATTCTCAACCATCGTATGAAGTAACGACCTCAAATTACAAATATTAGACAAGAAAGAATAAATATCCGACAATTGGATTCACCTAATTGTTTCTATATTTATCCAATCTTTCGAACAGATAAAATTTATAGTCTTAAAAAAAATGAATCATTCGGACGGCTTATTGGCTCCCAAGGCACATTATCCAATATTGGATGGCTTACGGGGCGTGGCAGCACTTACGGTGGTAGCCTTTCATATATTCGAAGCTTACTCTACCTCACACCTTGATATCATTATTAATCACGGATATCTGGCCGTTGATTTCTTCTTCCTGCTCTCCGGCTTTGTGATTGCCTATGCTTATGACGATCGCTGGACGAAAATGTCTTTTGGCAATTTTTTCAGAAGGCGGCTGGAAAGGCTTCAGCCTATGGTAATTATGGGAATGGCCATTGGTGCCTTAGGCTTTTACTTCCAGGCGTCTGCCTTGTTTCCGGCAATAAGTTCCACTCCTGTATGGCTGGTAATAGTAACAATGATATGTGGATTTTTTATGATTCCTCTGCCCCCCTCTATGGACCGACGCGGATGGAACGAAATGTACCCGCTTAATGGGCCGGGCTGGTCGCTGTTCTTTGAATATTTTGTCAATATACTTTATGGCTTGTTCATTCACCGATTTTCCAAAACTGCCCTTTCCATACTTGTATTTCTGGTCGGCAGTATGTTGATTCATTTCGCCGTTACCAACCCCAATGGTGATGTAATCGGAGGATGGTCACTGGAACCGGCACATATGTATACCGGCTTTACCAGAGTCCTATTTCCGTTTTTTGCAGGGCTATTGTTATTCCGTATTTCAAAACTGGGACATATAAAAAATGCTTTCCTGTGGTGCAGCCTGTTACTTCTTCTTGTGCTTGCCATGCCACGCATCGGAGGAAGCGAAAACGTCTGGATGAATGGGATTTATGATGCCTTTTGTATAATCATTATTTTCCCGCTTATCGTCTGGATGGGAGCAAGCGGGGAACTAACCAATCCCCTTTCTGCAAAAGTCTGTAAATTCCTGGGAGACATTTCCTATCCTATCTATATCACTCACTATCCGTTTATTTACGCCTATACAGCCTGGGTAGTAGATAATAAAATTTCGTTAAGAGAAGGGTGGCCTATGGGGTTACTTGTGTTTATCTCCTCAATTGTGCTGGCCTATGTTTGTCTTAAGTTTTATGATGAACCGGTCAGAGCCTGGCTAAAAAGAAGAGCCTTAACAGGAAAATCACCGGATTTGGCTGAGAAATAAAACATAAAGTTGCTTTTCGGGCTTTTACCCAAATAATATAGAACCAATTGCCATCAAAAACAGTAAACCCTTCTGCTTTTGAAGGCTTTTACTATTGGGTTAAATGAAGGGCAAAGCTCTATGAACGAATCAGGAAAAATACCTAACTCCATTTTCATAACCATTGTTACCTACCTGGCTTTTATCAGCTTAGGCCTTCCCGATGGATTGCTTGGAATTGCCTGGCCATATATGAGCACAAGGGTTAAGGTTCCTATTGATTCGCTGGGTATCTTGCTACTCGGCTTCACTACAGGATATGTGGTTAGCAGCAGCCTGAGCGGAAAGATCATGAAAGCCATCTCATTAGGAGTGTTATTAGCCATAAGTTGTCTCCTGACCGCCTTCAGCCTGCTCGCCTATGCATTTTCCGAATACTGGATTTTAATGATTGTAGCTTCGTTTTTCCTGGGCTCCGGAGGGGGCGCCATCGATTCTTCCATTAATACTTTTGCCGCCTCAAGATTCAGCGCAAGCACTATTAACTGGCTTCATGCTTTTTACGGAGTCGGTGCCACCACCGGGCCACTCCTGGTTACCTTTATGC
>DATCKK010000644.1:0-1567 GCA_036562325.1 Cytophagaceae bacterium
CTTTAGTGATATACAATAAATATACCTAGGTGAATCTTGGGAATGAGAAAAACCTGCGTTTTCTATAAAATACAGGGCTTTCTACTTCTATAAAATCATTTTTTAATACAGCCCCAGGTATAGCATGAAGCATTCTATCAATTACAGGAGAGCTTGTCCACTTATATAGCACAGCCATGGCTTCCTTAAATCTCGGGGATCTCCTGCCTGTTGAATGGGCATCTGTACCGAGTAGATGAGCCATGTTATGATCAATCAATATTCTGGCGCATCTCTTCACATTTTCACCATAAAGACCAGCAATGCTTCCAGTATTAACCTGGCAAAGTGCACCCAACTCAACCAGAGGATAAAGCAGATTCGGATCTTCCACAATTCGCTTGTTACGTTCCGGATGGGCAATGATGGATATAATCCCTTTAAGCCGAAGAATATATATAACCTCTTCAACATAAAGAGGAATATTAAGCATAGGAAGTTCAATTAACATATACCTGCTGCCGTTGATGCATAGCCTTTCAATGCCTTCCAACATAGGTAAAGAGGGGCTGATCATCACTTCAGCTCCCCTCACAATACTTATATCGATATTTGCTTTTTCAAGTGTCAGTTTTACTTGCTGCATTCTTTTTTTCCATAGTTTTAAATAAGAATCAACAGACATTTTATCATCCAGAAAGTGATGGGTTGCAGCTACTACCTTAATCCCTTCTTCTGATGCTATGGAAAGCATATTGATTGTTTCCTCAAGTGTATCCGGGCCATCATCAATTCCAGGCAGTATATGGCTGTGTACATCAATCATTTGTTATCTTAACACCCTTTTCAGCTTGGATCCAAGGTCTTTTTCCTCCGTCATATCTTCCTCATAGTATTCATTTCCGTAGTAACCTATTCCTTTTTCCGGAATGTCATTTATAACAGCACCCAAAAACTTGGTTCCAATCCTTTCAAGGGATTCTACTGCACTTTTTGCCTTATCCCGTGGCACATGGCCATATTTTATTACAAATATCACGCCGTCAGCTAACTTAGACAGTACCATGGCATCTGTAACGGGCAGAACCGGAGGTGCATCAAGTATAATGAAATCATATTGATTTGAAACACTTTGAATGAAGGCCTCCATTCTGGCTGAACCTAAAAGTTCTGAAGGATTGGGAGGTTTAGGTCCACTAGTTAAAACTTCTAATCTGGGCACCCCAACCACATTACTGATTTCACGGTAGTCAATCTTTTCCGCTAAAACATTGGTAAGGCCTTTTACATTCAGTAAGTGAAAATTACGATGTATTGAAGGCCTTCTTAAGTCACTATCCACTAAAAGCACCTTATTATTAGCCTGTGCCATGGATATAGCTAAATTGCATGATACGGTACTCTTGCCCTCCTGCTGTGAGGAGCTGGTAACCAATATAACCTTTAAATTATCATCTACATTGGAAAACTGAATATTAGTGCGAAGTATCTTATAAGCTTCTATGACAGGAGCCTTCATGGACGGACTGAATAAAAGCCTGCTTGATTTGCTCATAGTTCACCTCTTGACTTTATCGCTGCCTATATT
>DATCKK010000646.1:0-9715 GCA_036562325.1 Cytophagaceae bacterium
ATACGGAATGGCATAACATCGTTTTCTGGGGGCCTATCGCAGATGTTATTGAAAAATATTTGAAAAAAGGCAGCCAGGTTTATGTAGAAGGCAAGTTGAGAACTCGTTCCTACGAAGATAAAGAAGGCGTAAAAAAATACATCACTGAGGTCATGGGTCAAACTATGACGATGGTAGGCGGCAGATCTTCTGAAGGAGGAAGCCTTATGGGCGGCAGTAAAGTATCTGAACCAATAGTTGAGGATATTGCCGGTGATGACACTGATGACCTGCCGTTTTAAGAATGTTCCACCTAATCACTAAGCCTTGGAAGGTAGTAGTTTAGACCCCGACGAAGCCACTCAATACAGACATTCATCTAAAGCTTCTCTTGCTGAAACTCGAACAGCAACAGAAGCTTTTTGTGTTTATTGTTTAACTAATACTCAAGGAATTTCTTCAGGAGCTAATAAAATTTATGGCGAATAGTCTTATTTCGTGGCTTAAAAAATCCCTTTCTGAAATCATAGATTATAAAGAGGATAAAACCAAGGCAATTGAAAAATTGAATCATGGTTTGGAAGCTGCGCGTGAACAAGTAAAAGAAGATGAAAAAGAATTAATTAAAGGGCTTTTGCACTTTGCTAATACCTCTGTAAAGCAAATCATGAAATCCAGAATGGACATCATGGCATTGGAGATTGATACTGACTATCAGGAGGTACTTACTAAGGTAAAACAATGGGGATTTTCAAGAATTCCTGTATATAGAGAAACGATTGATAAAATTGAAGGAATCCTTCATATAAAAGACCTTCTTACTCATTGGGATGATAAAGAGTTTCAATGGCAGTCTCTGTTGCGTCCTGCCTACTTTATTCCTGAGGTTAAAAAAATTCATGAATTGTTGAAAGACTTTCAGTTGAAACATCAGCACATGGCTATTGTTGTGGATGAGTATGGGGGGACTGCCGGGCTGATTACTCTGGAAGATATTCTGGAAGAAATTGTAGGTGAGATTAATGATGAGTTTGATGAAGAAGAAGTTCTTTATTCTAAAATTGACGATAATACCTATATTTTTGAAGGAAAAATATCATTAAATGACTTTTGTAAAATAACTGGTACCCCAACGGAGTTATTTGAAGAAGTAAAGAAAGAAAGTGAATCATTGGGAGGGCTTTTACTTGAAATCAATTCTAACCTGCCCAAAATGGGAGACCAAATTGTTTTTGACAAATTTGTGTTCACCGTAGAAGCAGTAGACAATAAAAGAATTAAGAAAGTAAGGGTAGCCATAGAAGTAGAAAATGAGATTAACAAAAATCAGAAGTCTTCTTAAGACACCAATAACAGGCTTTGGTATTTTAGCCATTTCCTTATTTTCCTGTCAGGGTGATTTTACACCTAAACCTAAAGGATATAACCGCATTGATTTGCCTGAGCATGCTTATCAACCCCTGAATGAGCCTCATCCTTATTTCTTTGAGTATTCCAAATATGCCAAGGTACTCGATGATACTTCTTATATAGCAGAGCCTCACTGGATCGATCTTTATTATCCAGAGTTCAGGTCCAATATACAGATTACTTATAAAAACGTGAGGGACGATAAAAAAGAGTTTGACAAACTAATCAACGACGCTCATAAGCTAACATCAAAGCACAATATTAAAGCTTACGCCATTGATGAAGGGGTTATTAAAACACCGAATGGAAATATTGCCACGGTTTTTGAACTACAAGGCCAGGTACCCAGTCAGTTTCAGTTTTATATTACCGACTCTACAGACCATTTTCTGAGAGGGGCAGTGTACTTTAGAACGGCCACTAAGAACGACTCACTGGCTCCTATAATTGAATTTATGAAGAGGGATGTAATGCATATGCTGAATACTTTGAAGTGGGTCGATAAGGAGAAAAAATAGTTTTTGATGGTTTTATAAGCTAAGCAGAATTAAAATTTCTCAATTAATCCGATAATCATCTCTTTGAAGTACCTTCCATTATTAGGGCCAAACCAGTTCATCTCGTGCGTCTCGCTTTTGTGAAGGCTATAATGGCGATCTTCAGTAATATATCCGATATACCCCCCGTTAAAACTGGTTATCATCAAGTTTAAGTTCCGGTCTGTGGCATAAGGCTCAACGTCTAACGACAGCTCCCCTGAAAAATCGCATGGAGTTCCGATCAATAACTGCTCTCCGATTTTCAGGCCGGTAAGTGCCGGTTGATATTCGCCAAATAACATATCAAATACCCAGGGCCTGAACCGAAAAGTTGTATCAATTTTGAAATGTGGTTCATTCAGGTTTACCGGATAATGGATATAGGCAATCATGTTAGATGGTTTACAGGATATGCTATCCAGATCATCCAAAATCATTGAAGCTAAGCCGGATGAAAACCGGCTAATATATTTGAAGTTTTTTTCTTTGAACTCCACAGGCGAATGGCTGCCTACCGGGCCGGCACAAAATGCAGCAAAGTCCACTCTTTCATCCTGCTCTAAGAGTCTTACCAGCTCCCCCGGGTAATCCCCGGATACTTCATTTACTTTGGAACTTAAGCAAGTTGCATGGGCAGAAAAGGAGGTTAATAAAGCTGTTTTGCCGGATGCTTTTTTCAGCTTAATCGCTTTTAGCCAATAGTCCAGTTCTCCCATATCACCAACGAGCCTGTTGTGTACATAATCGCAGGCTTCCCATTTTTCGAAGCCTATGGTAACTTCTTCCATTGATGATTCTGCTTCTTCTATGGCTTTTACAATTGCTGAGGAAATTAGGCTTACATAGTTTTGACTATAGGCTCCCGCCATAAACCTTCCTCCGATGTGTTGTGCCCAACCTCCCGGAGCATTATGAGTATGGGTTGCCGATAGATACGTATTTTCCAAACTATATCCATCGGGTAAAGATGTTTTCAGCAGATCAACAACTGCCGGTGGAAATATTAATAAGTCAACACTAACAATAGCGGCTTTTTTAGAGCCATTATCAAAGACAAAAACCCTTGCCCATATAGAATCATGTATGCCGTCAAAAGGATTTGACCGGCCATACGATGCTATGGATAATGGTTCTTTAGGAACAATGGATTTTTTACTCCAACCTGCTTTCAGGTAGTTTCCGTTGCTACTTTTTATAGTTATGGTATCGATTTCATTTAAAAACTTTTGGTAATATGCCTTACTATCCAAAGGTTCTTTGTCTATAGTTGTAATACAGGCCAGAGCCAGGCCAACTATCAGAACTAATAAAAATAATATCCACCTTATTCCTGTTCTAATTATTCTTTTAACCATTCTAACTGATGCACTCTTATAAACTTAAATTGAACTTTAGAGTAGCTTTATATCAAACACTTGCTTTTCCCCAAGCCTCTTCTTCTGCCTGTTTCATTAATTAGTTAACCCAACTCTAACGAACCAGGCCTTTCGGGCAGATTAAAAGCCCGGAATATATCAAAGTTACTTGAATCTTCTGAAAAAGGAGAATTCTCTGCGAAGGTTAATTTAATCCATTTATCAATTTACTGTTTTCAGCGATTATAACATCAAATGGAATAAAATGGTTAACTATAATCTGGTTAACGATTGAACTGTTTTTCATTGATTTCCGGATATATTCTTTTTCTTCAGGTATTGAATTACCCTTTTGTTTCTGGCTGTTAAAAATGCTTCGTTAAGAACATAAACAATGACTGCTACAATTCCTATGTAAACAGCCAGCAACTCTTCTACCGGAGTTCTTAAGGCCTGGCCGGTTGACTCCAGTTTTACCTGTGTAAATGCTGCTGAAAATAGTACCCACTCTACCAGGCAATAAAAAATGAAGTGTAAATAGGAGCTGCCTATAATCTTTGTTTTTTCCCATCCGGTAAGAACTTGCCTTAAGCAGATGCTGTTTGCTAAGAGTATCAAGAAAAGGCTGCACAAAAAATTAGATAAAAAAAAGACTTGTGAGTTGTGTTGGTATTTGAGAAGAAGTTGGCCAAAATCTTTTGATGAGTCAAAGATGGACAAGAGTATATAAATAGAAAAGGCAAAAAGCAGACAAAAGAAGAATCCGGTAACGATAAAAAATCGCTTTTTCATCAGATTTAAACATACAGTATTTAACTAAACTGATAAAAAATGGTATTGTTCTCGAAATTTGCCTTAATCCTGGCCCAAATCCGGAAATAGAGCGATTTTATTTGTAACTTTGTAGTTGGCTCATTTTAAAAAGTAAAGAAAAGAGAAGGTATGATCAGTACAAGTAACATTACCCTTAGATATGGGAAAAGAACGCTTTTTGAAGATGTAAATATTAAGTTTGCCCCCGGCAACTGTTATGGATTAATCGGTGCGAACGGAGCAGGTAAATCTACTTTTTTAAAAATCCTTTCAGGAGAGATAGAGCCGACTTCTGGTTCGGTAAACATTACTCCTGGTGAGCGATTAGCAGTTTTAAAGCAAAATCATTTCGAATTTGATGAGTTTCCTGTATTGCAAACAGTAATTATGGGCCATAAAAGGCTGTTTGAAATCATGCAGGAAAAAGATGCGATATATGCTAAACCTGATTTTTCCGAAGAGGATGGTATTCGTGCTTCTGACCTTGAAGCAGAGTTTGCAGACCTTAACGGTTGGAATGCAGAAACTGAAGCTGCTCAGCTTTTAAGCGGCCTGGGAGTAAAAGAGGAGTTTCACTACTCTTTGATGAAAGATTTGGATGGTAGTGATAAAGTCAGGGTTTTATTAGCTCAGGCTTTGTTTGGAAACCCGGATATTCTTCTTCTCGATGAGCCTACTAACCACCTCGATATAGAATCTGTTCTTTGGCTGGAAAACTTCCTGGCAGATTTTAAAAATACTGTAATCGTAGTTTCTCACGATCGACATTTTCTGGATCAGGTTTGTACTCATATTGCCGACATTGATTTTGGCAAAATACAATTGTATGCAGGTAACTATACATTCTGGTATGAATCAAGCCAGCTTGCGTTAAAACAAAAAGCAGATCAGAATAAGAAGATCGAAGAGAAGCGCGCCGAGTTACAAAACTTCATTGCCCGATTTAGTGCCAACGCTTCAAAGTCAAGACAGGCAACATCAAGGCAAAAATTATTGGAGAAACTTACATTAGAAGATATCAAGCCTTCATCAAGAAAGTATCCGGCGATTATGTTCAAGCCGGAAAGGGAAGCAGGAGACCAGTTGTTAAATGTTGAAAATTTATCGAAATCTATTGACGGAAACCCTGTATTCACCAATCTCTCATTTACTGTTCATAAAAACGACAAAATTGCCTTTATCAGCAAAGAGCCTCTGGCTATTTCTACTTTGTTTGATATACTGGCAGGAGAAGCAAAAGCAGATAGCGGAAGTTTCAAGTGGGGAGTCACAACAAGTCAGGCTTATTTTCCTAAAGACAACTCTAAATACTTTGACACAGACCTTAATCTGGTAGACTGGTTAAGACAATACTCTACAGAAAAAGAAGAAAGTTTTATCCGAACTTTTCTTGGGCGAATGCTTTTCACAGGTGAAGAGTCGCTAAAGAAAGCATCTGTATTATCAGGAGGAGAAAAGGTACGTTGTATGCTTTCTAAAATGATGATGTCGGCTGCTAACGTATTGATTTTTGATGAACCTACCAACCACCTTGACCTGGAATCCATTACTGCATTGAACAATGGCATTAAAGATTTCAATGGTACGGTGTTGTTCACTTCGCATGACTATCAGTTTGTGAATACAATCGCCAATCGAATTATTGAAATAGGCCCGAACGGAATGTTGGATAAGCTTATGACGTATGAGGAGTTTCTTCATGATGAAAAAGTAAAAGAACAAAGAGCGGAACTTGCCGCTGTATAAAAAGAAAAAGGTTTGAAGAAATTCAAACCTTTTTCTTTTTATAAGTATGTCAATAAAATCGAAGAGTTGATTTATAATTAGTGTTTAAATTTTTCTACGAAATCCCGCACCGCCTTCAGTGATTCTTCTTTTTTCTCAAACATTCCCATATGGCCGGTTTGATCTAAAATACAAACTTCGGCCATAGCGGGTATTTGAGATTGCTCCATGCTTTTTTCAAAAGGAACGGCTGAGTCATCTTTGCCAATAATGAAAAGTACAGGAAGCTTTGTTTGCTTTAAAAGGCTCAGTTTATCTGCTCTGTCTCTCATTGCTTTGGTAGCGGCTATGATAGACTCTTTCGATGTTTTGAGTCCTTGTTGTGTTAACCAGTCTATTTTTTCACGAAAATTGACTCTGTTTATTTCGGCAAACAGCGGAGCAAAGAATACTCTGATGAATGGTTCTACTCCGTTGGTTTCTACAAATTCAACCGCTTTGTTTCGATTTTGCTTTTTCTCTTCGGAGTCTGCAAAGGCAGTAGAGTGAAATAGTCCAAAACCTTTCAGCAAGGAGGGGTATTTTTCGGCAAATGACAGGGTAACATAACCTCCGAGTGAATGGCCTATCATTATGCATTTGTCAATTTTTAAAGAATCCAGCAGGTTTTTTACTGCATCAGCATAAAACTCTATGGAGGTATCTTTCTGATTTAATGGAGATGCTCCAAATCCAGGCAGGTCTGGCGAAATTATTCTGTAATTACTTTGAAGGCTATCCGAAAGTTCATTCCACACATCTTTGTTTTCGCAAAACCCGTGTATAAATACAATCGGAAATCCTGATCCTTTATCTGAAAAACTCAATGAGGTTGAAGCCATGTGAGAGATTAGTCTTCTAAAACAATACCGATCAGTGACTTTACAGTTTCCTGAATAGCGATGGAGTCATAACCACATTCTCTATAAAGTTCGTGTGGCTCTCCGTGTTCAACTACTTTGTCCGGAATGCCTAGTCTTACTACCCGTGCGTTGTATCCGTGGTCGGCCATAAACTCCAATATCGCACTTCCAAATCCACCGGGCAAACAGCCATCTTCAACGGTTATTACCTTGGTGAATTTTTTGAAAATATCGTGGAGTAACTCTTCATCCAGCGGCTTCACAAATCGCATATCGTAATGGGCAGGGTAAAGGTCTTCCTGTTTCAGATTCTTACAAGCTTCCACCACAAAATTGCCTACATGGCCAAATGATAAAATAGCCACTTCTTCGCCATCCTGTATTAATCTTCCTTTGCCGATCTCAATCTTTTCAAAAGGTGTTCTCCACTCGGGCATTACTCCCTGTCCCCTGGGGTATCTTATTGAAAATGGTCCGGCATTAGGCAGTTGCGCGGTGTACATCAAATTTCTTAACTCCGATTCGTTCATAGGTGCAGATACAATCAGGTTAGGAATGCACCTCATATACGGAATATCATAGGCTCCGTGATGAGTTGGTCCGTCAGCCCCTACCAGGCCTGCACGATCCAGGCAGAAGACTACATTCAGATTTTGAATACAAACATCATGAATCGCCTGATCATAGGCTCTTTGCATGAAGCTGGAGTATATGTTGCAGAAAGGAACTAGTCCCTGTGTGGCTAATCCTGCGGAGAAAGTTACTGCATGCTGTTCGGCAATGCCCACGTCAAATGCCCTGTCCGGCATTTTTTCCATCATAATATTAAGCGATGACCCGGAAGGCATAGCCGGAGTAATTCCCATTACCTTCTCATTCATCTCTGCCAGTTCCACTATTGTATGCCCAAAAACATCCTGATATCTTGGAGGCTGAGGTTTGTCATACACTTTTTTCCATATTTCCCCGGTCAATTTATCAAATTTACCAGGTGCATGCCATTTGGTCTGGTCTTTTTCAGCCAAAGCATATCCCTTTCCTTTAGTGGTAATGCAGTGGAGAATTTTAGGCCCCGGAATGTTTTTAAGATCCTGTAGTACGGAGGTTAGATGGTTAATGTCGTGTCCGTCAATTGGGCCAAAGTATCTTAATTTCAGAGATTCAAATAGGTTGCTGTTTTTAAGCAGGGAAGCTTTTATTCCGGTTTCTATTTTTGAAGCAATAGATTGTGCATTGGGGCCAAACTTGCTGATTTTTCCAAGGACATTCCAGATCTCATCTCGCATCCTGTTGTAGGTTTGAGAAGTGGTAATGTCAAGCAGGTAATCTTTTAATGCTCCTACATTGGGGTCAATTGCCATGCAGTTGTCATTGAGGATGATGAGGAGGTTGGTATTTGACACACCTGCATGGTTCATCGCCTCAAAGGCCATACCCGCAGTGAGCGCTCCATCTCCAATTACTGCTATGTGATGTTTTTCGTCCTGCTTTTTGTACTTGGATGCTGCTGCCATACCCAGGGCAGCAGAAATAGACGTGGAGGAATGTCCAACGCCAAAAGAGTCGTATTCGCTTTCTGAAATTTTAGGGAATCCGGAAAGGCCTTTGTACATGCGGTTGGTGTGAAATTTATCCCTTCTTCCGGTAAGAATTTTGTGCCCGTAAGCCTGGTGGCCAACATCCCAAACGAGGCAATCTTCAGGGGTATTAAAGACATAATGTAATGCAACAGTAAGCTCTACCACTCCCAGACTTGCCCCAAAATGGCCTCCATATACTGAAACATTATCGATGATAAATTGCCTCAACTCGGTACACACCTGGTACAGTTGACTTTCGTCCAGTTCCCTCAAGTCTTTCGGGCTGTCGATTTTGGCTAATAATTTCCCGGGCTTAATCAGCATAATATAACAACTCTCTTAACAAATATAAAAAATATTTGTTTGAAACAGGTGGTTAAACTTCATTTTATCTTTGTTTTACGCGCCAAAATTACAGTAACGAAATCTATTCTTCCAGAGGGTTTTATCAGAGGATGGTGGAGATTTTAAATTGCGGAAATAATTAAGCCTCTAGAAACGTTGTAATTAACGTATTATCCACAAAATGAGTGGATAATTACAAAAGGCACTCCTTGGCTGATCGGTTGAAAAAGATTAACTTTACTATGTGAGCTTCGAAATTAAACTTCCTTTATTTAAGGGTCCGTTTGACCTGCTGTTATTCTTCATTGAAAGAGATGAATTGGATATTTATGATATTCCAATTGCTAAAATCACCAATGACTTCCTGGACTATATTCATCACCTGGAAAAAATGAATATAGAAGTAGCCAGCGAATTTATTTTGGTGGCGGCTACTTTGATGAGAATTAAAGCAAAAATGCTCCTTCCGAGGCCGGAGTTGGATGAGCAGGGCAATGAGATTGACCCAAGGGAAGAGCTGGTAGCGCACCTGCTTGAATATAAAAAATATAAGTCAGTGATTAATGAACTGGCTAATCTGGAGGAAACAGCACTTCAAAGAGAAAAGCGGGGCAATATCATTAAAGAGTTAAAAAGCCTTGCAGAGGTAAATGATGTAGAAGCCGAACTTCAGGATATTGACCTTTTCAAACTGTTGAAGATTTACCAAAAGGTAATGAGCAGGTTTGAAGAGCAAAAAAATAAGCCAACCCACCTTGTTGTTCAATACCCGTATACCATCGAGCAGCAAAAGGAGTATATACTCAACAAGGCCAGAAGCATGAAAAGGGTATCATTTATTGATGTCATCAAAGACAACTCAGAAAAAATTGCTGTTGTTTATAATTTTCTTGCCATACTTGAGCTTCTTCAGTTACGATTCCTTAAACTCTACCTGGGAGAGGGATTCAATAACTTTTGGGTAGAACTTCATGACGGGAAAGAAGAGTCGGTGCCTGTAACAGAAGAAAGTAATTAGTCCTTAGTTAACTTTTATTATTTCACCAACTTAGGACTAACTACTAAAT
>DATCKK010000648.1:0-6544 GCA_036562325.1 Cytophagaceae bacterium
GGGAGCAGCCAATAAGTATAATGCAAAAGCAAATGCATATTTGAATTAAAAAAGAAGAGGTATTCATCTAAGGTCAGCTCGCGGAAACTAATATTTATATAAGGAAACCGGTCTCAAAAAAAAATGTTTATTGAATGCTAAAAAGAGTATGGTAATCTATTGACTTATAGTTTACTTATTTTGGCGCTTGTTTATAATGTTTCGATGATTGTTATCAAAAGGTAACTTTTATCTGAAATTTTCAGTACAATCTACACATGGAGCAAAATACAAATACTAACTCAGATACTTTTAATATTTATACCAATGATATTCTGAAAGATAAATCAGGTATGCAGTTTAAAGTTGTTGGTTTTAAGGTGTCCGATTCCGGTTTTCTGGATTCTACTCAATTAATTCTTAAACCTTATCCAATTGATTTTACCCGTCAGGCAAGAATTGAAACAGATAAGGAAACCATAATAAGAGAAGGCTGGGTTAAAGTAAGAATATAAAAACAAGAGCTTCATGAAGCCTTGTATTATGGTTATATTTCCAGTAATTGTACAAGTTTTTTAGGAAGTTGGGCTTTTGCATCTTTCAGCTCACCTTCCGAAATATGTTTTTTAAATACTTTAAATACTGCTTCTGCTTCTGGGTTGTTCCCGGTATTAAAAAATCTTTTGCATCGCTATCTCTCGCCTGAGTTCCGACATCATCTAAAAATTTTTGAAGGTTTTTACTTGAACTTTTAACCTCAACAAAAAAGAAATGTTTGTTTTCTGGAAAACTTGTTGGTATAGGATTATCATATTCCATATGAATTTCGTTTATTTAGTATTCGTAGTTTGAAACCATAGAAATGATGAATGTATACATGGTAGATATAGACTTGCCGGAACAACTGGATGAAGAGTTTCTGGAGTTACTTCCTCTTCAAAGGAAGCATATAGCAGATTTGTTAAGTAAAGGAGTGATTACGTCTTATAGTATGGATAGAGAAAGGTCCAAGATCTGGATTACAGTAAATGCAGAGACAGAAAGAGAAGTAGGAGAAATTGTTGCTTATTTGCCATTAAGTGAATACTTTGTTTTATCAGTCCATATATTGGATAATCATGAAACAATTGGAAAACCTAAACCGCCTCGCCTTTCTTTAAATTAAGGTTTTGCAGAAGATTAAGGTATTTATCCGGAACAGGGTTGAATGATTAAAAATAGAAATTAATAAAAGTTAACTCACTTTTTCCTTTGTCATTTGTCCCCAAAATATTATAAACAGAATTGATATATGTTGTTAGTGAAAACCAGAATCGGCCAAAGTACAATAGAAGGCATTGGGCTATTTGCCGATGAATTTATTCCTAAAGGAACAGTTATATGGGAATTGACCAAAGGGATCGATCAATTATTTGATCAGGGAACAATGGAAGTGTTGAAAAAGGCCAGAGGATTTGATTCTGTAGGTAAATATCTTTTCAAAAGTAAAGTTAGCGGCAGCTATATTTTATGTGCCGACGATGCCCGCTTTATGAATCACACCAAATACGCTAATACTTATTCAGGGCCGGAGGATGATGCGCCTACTATAGCCTTAAGAGATATTCATCCGGGAGAGGAAATAACTTGTGATTATTCTACTTTTGATGATAATTTTGAAACTTATACTTTTACCAAGTAAAGGTTGAAATAGGTTTTGAATTTTATTTTCAGATTTTTGATTATAAAACTATTATACCGGAAGTAAAATGGTTCAAACGCATCTTTATATAAAAAACATGGTTTGTAATCGCTGTATTAAAGTGGTTAAGGAAGAGTTGGAGAAATTAGACTTAACAGTTACAGATATCCAGCTGGGAGAAGCGGTCGTTACTTCTGAGAATGCACCTGATTTGTCAAAAGTAAAGGAGGTTTTGGAAGAAAACGGGTTTGAGCTTTTGGAAGATAAAAAGATCAAGATCGTTGAAAAAATAAAAGCACTTATTGTGGAAATGGTGCATTATAAGGAGTCGGGTGAAATAAAAACGAACCATTCCGATTACCTGGCTCAGGAATTGGGGAAAGATTATCATTACCTTAGCAGTCTTTTTTCATCCATTGAGAATATTACCATAGAGAAATACATCATCCTTCAGAAAATTGAAAAGGTAAAGGAACTTTTGGTGTATAATGAACTGACTCTTAGTGAAATTGCTTATGCGTTGGGCTATAGTAGTGTAGCTTATCTTTCCAATCAGTTTAAGCAAGTTACAGGCTTCACTCCATCCGAATTTAAAAAATTAAAAAACCATCATAGGAAGGCGCTGGATAAGGTTAATAGGAAACCATAAAAAGTTACAATCTTTTTCTCTTTTTCTGTAATTCTGATAGCCGCATTAATTTGTTCCTTTGTAAAGGAATTACTTTTGGTATGATGCGTGAAGTTCAGACTATTATAATAGGAGCAGGACAGGCGGGGTTGTCGGTGGCTTACTGGCTTCAAAAGAGTTCCTCTGCTTATTTGATTTTGGAGGCAGAGGGAGAAGCAGGGGCTTCCTGGAGAAATCGTTATGACTCGCTCCGATTGTTTACGCCTGCCCGATATTCTTCCCTTCCGGGGCTGTCTATGTTGTTGCCGGGTAGGAGTTATCCGAATAAAGAGGATGTTGTGGAATATTTGAATGCTTATGCCCGTAAGTTTAACTTGAAAATAAAACTGAATTGCAGGGTGAATAAACTGGAAAAGCGTGACAATCATTTTGTTGTCCATACTAATTCGGAAACTTATATATGTGTTAATGTAGTTGTTGCTACAGGAGCTTTTCAAGATCCTTTTATTCCTTTGTATTCATCAAAGCCTGCGGATAGTATTTTACAATTGCATAGCAGCGAATATCGAAATCCGGGGCAGTTGAAACAAGGGCCAGTGTTGGTAGTAGGTGCAGGAAATTCAGCCGCTCAGATTGCAGAAGAGGTGTCTGTTTATTACCCGACATACATGGTAGTAAGAGATAAGATTGCTTTTGCTCCCTCTTCCATATTAGGGGTAAGTATCTTTTTCTGGCTGGATTGGTTGGGGCTGATGAAAGCGCCGCCAGAAACAGCGTCCGCCAGGTTATTGATGAGGAAAGGTAAGGATGTATATGCCAACGAACTAAAGCAATTAATAAAAGAAGGCAAGGTGCTTATCAAACCATTTATAAAATCATTTGAAGATACTAAAGTGATCTTTACAGATGGTACATGTCTTGAAGTCAGTACTATTATCTGGGCAACCGGTTTCAGAAATAAATATGATTGGATAGCTATTCCCGGCGCAAAGAACGATAAAGGGGAACTTCTTCATCGTAATGGAATCAGCTTTGTAGATGGTTTGTATTTTATAGGCCTTCCCTGGCAAACTTCCAGAGGTTCTTCCTTACTATTGGGTGTTGGAAGAGATGCTCAGATGATAGTAGAAACGCTACTGCAAAGGGATTGTCAAAGAAAAGTTTTACATGTTAATTAATATTTAGTGTAAATTTTTTTGAGACATTGATAAGCCAACTTTATAATGCATATTAGGTATTAAACGATGAAAGAAAAAAATATAAAATTACATTATCCTTTAACCGGAATGAGTTGCGCCTCTTGCGCTGTAAGCGCTGAGTCAATGCTTAAGTCTGTTCAGGGCGTTAAGGAGGCAAGAGTGAACTTCGCTTCACAAACGGCATATATAGAGTACGAGCCCGATATAACTTCTCCGGAAGAACTTCAAAAAGCTGTTCGGTCGGTAGGTTATGATCTGGTAATCGACCAGGAGGAAAGCAGAGAAGAACTGGAGGCCAGAAAGATTAAAGAATATAAGGCCTTGAAGCGAAGAACCATAGGTGCGTTTATATTGGCTTCGCCAGTGTTTGTTATAGGTATGTTTTTTCATCATAAGCTAGCCTATGGCAATTGGATATCATTGATACTTACATTTCCAATATTATTTTGGTTTGGCCGTCAATTCTTTATTAATGCGTGGAATCAGGCGAAGTTATTTAAAGCAAATATGGATACCCTTGTAGCTTTAAGTACAGGTATCGCTTTTTTGTTCAGCACTTTTAATACCCTATTCCCAGAAGTGCTTGTCTCGCATAGCCTTGCTCCTGATGTGTATTTTGAGTCAGTAGCTGTGATTATTGCATTTATTTTATTGGGGAGAACACTGGAAGAAAGTGCGAAGTCCAGGACATCGGAGGCTATCAAAAAGCTGATGGGAATGCAGCCTAAAACGGTAAGGGTGAAAAGAGCCGGGGAAGAGCGGGAAGTCCCAATTGAAGAAGTATATGAAGGCGATACTGTTTTTATCCGGCCGGGAGAAAAAATACCTGTAGATGGTGTGGTGATTTCAGGTAGTTCGTTTGTAGATGAAAGTATGATTACGGGAGAGCCCATACCTGCGTCCAAAGCCGAAGGGCATAAAGTCTTTTCCGGAACAATCAATCAAAAAGGAAGCCTGGTTATGCGGGCAGAAAAAGTAGGTAAAGATACTTTACTGGCGCATATCATTAAAACGGTAGAAGAAGCGCAGGGTAGTAAGGCTCCGGTTCAAGCCCTGGTGGATAAAGTAGCAGGTATCTTTGTGCCTGCGATTATGATAGTGGCTGTATTAACGTTTGTTCTTTGGTTAGTCCTGGGTGGAGAAAATTATTTTACCCAGGCACTTATATCCGCAATTACTGTTTTAATCTTTGCCTGTCCTTGCGCCCTTGGACTGGCCACGCCCACTGCAATTATGGTAGGAGTAGGTAAGGGAGCGGAAAATGGCATATTGATAAGAGATGCAGAGAGTCTTGAGTTGGGGCATAAAGTAAATGTAGTAGTGCTGGATAAAACAGGTACCATTACTAAAGGCAAACCGGAGGTGACTGACTTGTTTTGGGCTGGTGGAGTATCCGCTACAGGTGAAGCAGAGAAAGCATTGTATGCCATGGAGGGGCTTTCCGAACACCCTTTGGCACAAGCTATCGCAGAGTATTTTAAAGCGAAAGAAGTGGAGACGGTCGAAGTAGTCGGATTTGAGAGTATAACCGGTAAAGGTATTAAAGCAACAGTGAATAATGTGGTTTATTATGCAGGCAACCTTCGCTTAATGGAAGAGCAGGGGATAGCATTAGATCCGGAATTGCAAAGCAAAGCAAAGCAGTTGCAGGATCAGGCGAAAACGGTAGTGTACGTAAGTGACGGTTCGAAACAAATAGGGGTGATAGGGGTTGCAGATGCGGTAAAGGAGACTTCAGCCGAAGCTATAATGCATTTGAAGGAAAAAGGCATTGAAGTGTTTATGCTTACCGGAGACAATCAATATACAGCGGCAGCAGTGGCCAGGCAGGTTGGCATAGATCATTATAAAGCAGAGGTATTGCCTTCGGATAAATCGGCATTTATAAAAGAATGGCAGTCGAAAGGGAAAGTAGTTGCAATGGTGGGCGATGGTATAAACGATTCGGAGGCACTGGTATTGGCAGATGTAGGTATTGCTATGGCAAAAGGTACGGATATAGCTATGGATGTGGCACAGATGACTTTAATGAAGTCCGATTTGTCTTATATTCCCAAAGCATTCCATTTGTCTGATGCAACGGTGCGTACTATCAAACAGAATCTCTTTTGGGCATTTATTTATAATGTGCTGGGCATACCGGTAGCAGCCGGGATATTATATCCATTCACCGGTTTTACTCTTGATCCGATGGTGGCGGGAATAGCAATGGCTCTAAGTTCGGTATCTGTCGTTGCCAATAGCTTAAGGCTTAAGGTAATGAAACTTTAACTTTTGCCTTAGGGGGCATAGCCATGTTTGGCCAGGGAGAAAAAAGTTTAAAAATGATTCGAAAAGTTTATTTATGGGAAAATATTTTATTTCCCTATTCGTCAACCAATCTGGGAGGAGTAAATTCTCATGTTAAAAAACAAACAGTTTTACGAAGTGAGTTACCTGCTTAAAACTGCCGGCCAGGGTCATGGTGAGTATCATGATGAAAAGGAGGTAAAAATCTGTACCTGTCTGTCCGAAAGTAATGATCTTAATGAGATTTTCACGGATTTATTTGATAAACATAGGATGGAAGGCCTTATAGGGATTGAGATTTTATCTGTTCAGGCTACCAGACAGACTGTGGAATTGAAGGAAGTTTTACTGTGAACAATTATTTTATTATGTTATGTAATAAGAGGGGCGTTATTTAACGCCTCTTTTATTGTGTTGTCATATTGTTTCTCGCAAAACGATTGTTGAAAGAATAGAGTGCTTGTCTAAAGAATAAAAAAGAGATCGTCCGTGGGGGCAATCTCTTTTCCAGCTTTTGCTTTATTTAGCCTTTTTTTTCTCTTCAGTAGTTTCCAATACAGGTGGCGTAACGGCAGGCTTGGTGTTTTTTCTTCTTCTGGTAGTACCGAAGCTTCCAATAGCTAATTTCCCTTTTTTTGTTTTTTTATCTCCTTTTCCCATAATAATAAATGTTTAAAGTGTTTAAAAATTAAAAATCAGGTTCAAGTATGGAACGTGCCTCTATATTACGATACTTTTTCAAAATGTCCAATCGCCGCACTCCTAAAT
>DATCKK010000003.1:0-4885 GCA_036562325.1 Cytophagaceae bacterium
ATATTTTCAATGGAAGTAATTCCTTTGATTAAATAGTCCCCTCCCTTGGTCTTTTCACTGATCAAAGTTCCTTCAAATTCCGGATTAAATGTATTCTTAATCCAGATAGGTATTTTTTTGCTGAATGCAGGTTGCAACGTAGGCGGATAAATAACCTTAGCCCCGAAGTGAGACATTTCCATGGCTTCCACATATGAAATAGCGGGAAGAGTAAATGCTCTTTTTACTTTTTTAGGATCGGCAGTCATTACGCCATCCACGTCGGTCCATATTTCTATTTCATCAGCTCCTAACGCTGCAGCAATTACCGAAGCAGTATAATCAGATCCGCCTCTGCCCAAAGTAGTAGTTTCTTCTTTTTCGGTAGATGCAATGAAACCGGTTACTATCTGTAATCCTTTGCTCTTTTTAAAGTGCTCTTTGATATTTTTATTAGTGAGGTTAAAATTAATCTTGGCAGACCCAAAACTTGCGTCTGTTTTGATCAATCGTCTTGCATCAACAAATTCAGCGGGCACACCCGACTGAATCATATATTCCGTAATAATATAAGCAGAAAGCCTTTCACCGAAAGACAATACAAGGTCCTGTGTTCTTAAAGAAAGTTCTTTCAACAAAAATACCCCGTGGAGAAGGTCTTCCAGCTCATTGATCATCATCTTCACATTAGCCACTACCTTGCTCTGCACTTTGATATTAATCAGCGATTTTACTGTATTAATATGCTTTTGCTCAATACCTTTCAGCACTTGCAGATACTCCTCATTGGTTTGAGATGCTTTTTGAGCCACATCGATTAACTGGTTCGTCACCCCGGACATGGCTGAAAAAACCACCACAAAATCTTCCTTTTTCTTCTTATAGCTTATTAATATTTCAGCTACCTTTTTAATATTATCAGCTGAACCAACAGAAGTTCCGCCAAACTTTAAAACTTTCATATGTCAAAAATAATGCTGTTGCAAGATTACGATAAAATATTCAATTACTCCCGCTTTATCCGGCAAAATTACAGATACAAGTTACCTTTTCACAAAAATTCGCCTACTTTTTATTCCTCAGCAAATCAGTTAGTAGAAAAAACGACTCCCCTATTGGGCTTCATTTTTAGCTATTTTAGTGAATTGAAGTACCTTTCCAGACCTATTTTACCGTAAATTAATTTTTACACACAATGAATTTTAATGTAAACGACTATCCAAATATCGGAATAATCCAATTTACTTTAATTCAATCGAAACGATTCTAATACGAGTTTGATAGAGAATTCAACAAAAAAAATAATCCATTAAATGAGGTTTCTCACCTAATGGATTTGATTTGCAAATGGTTATATTTATTTCAAATTAATCAGAGGTGCCCGGCTAATTCTATAATTCCTGTATCAGGGACGGCATTAAACCTGACTTTACCATCTGCAACAGGCAATATTTTAGTGGTACCCATATATTTTAAAGTCACTTTGTCCCACGAATCCGGCACAGATACTTCAAGCGATAAAGGGAAGTTATAAATATCATCCGGAAGGGTATCCGTTAATTCCATCTTTAGAACACTTTCTGTTTCCTCAATTATGGAAACCCGGACAGTCTGCCTTTCCCTGATATATTTGGTAATATTAGCCACAGTTTCCACCCATAATAGCTCCTGATCTTGTTGCTCTTTTAACCATTGTACAAAGTTTTCAAAACTTTCAGCAGAAACCGGATGCCAACAATCTGTAGCCTTTATTGCTTCTTCAAAAGGCAAAACGTCATGTGCCAGATAAATAGACCAGCTTTCAGATGGAATAATTGTGTTTTTTATCCAGGTTTGAAGTTCGGTAAACTTCTGCTTATCAATATCAAGAGTACGCCCGGAAGTGTATTCCAGTAATTGGGCCTGTAACTGCATCCAGTCAGGATTTTTTCCATTGACTCCTGTTCCCAAAGCTCTGGCTGCAACATAATGCTTAGAAGTTTCATCCATTACCCTGCTATCAAAATCAACAAATGGATATGCAAATGATAGAGGTTGATAGCCAGGAAGCTTCGTTTGAATAGCTTTATAGGAATGACTTATCTCATGTTTCAATGTCCCTTTTTCTGACTCATTTCCAAGCTCTAAAGATGTCAACCTGGGATGCGTAACAGTGTGCGAGCCAAGTTCGTGGCCTTTTTGGGCCATTTCCAGGAATTGATACCAATATCCAAATCTCCAGTCAGGAGATTTTTCAGGATCTTCCTGTAAAGATCCCGTAATCAGATAGAACGTAGCTTTCAAGTTATATTTATCCAGGACAGGAAGCACATATTTATATTGAGAAATTAATCCATCATCAAAGGTGAGCGAATAGGCCGCTTTTTTAAACTCATACCAGGTGGCTATTTTCACTTTTCCCTGAATCTGGGAATTAGAATTAACCTCATCTTTTTGCACTAATGAAGTTTTTATTTCTTGCTCTTCCTGCACTTCATAATTTTTATTATTGGTTAATTCAGTGGCAGGATAAGTTGTTTCCAAAACGGACAAATCCTCAGGTATTCTCTTTAAAAATCTTACATTATCTATACAAATGCTGCCTGTATCGCCATCTTTCCCGGTAATATTCCATGCTAACCCCTGAATCAGCGAACGGTCAAACTCCACCTGCTTTCCCCAATACTGTGGTTGCTTCAATTGGGCAAACGGAATTACAACTGTTTTCCACTCCTCCGACTCAAACACTGTTTTCTGAAAATATGCATAGTCTTTGACATTGGTAGTCTGATAAATAAAAGTATGATTACTACCTTTAAAATCATAGGCTATGCCTTCCCAGGTACCAATACTGCCTATAGTTGTATCATTCTTGACAGGTAATCCGAAAGCAACGTACGGCCAGTTAAAGTTTCCTTTTTTTAATTCATAGGTAAACTTTAACCCCTGGTTATTATTCCTTTCAGGAAACAAAGTATAAGCAGACTTAATATCCAAAGGAGATATTACAGACGCTCCTCCATTTCCTTTATCTGTTATTACATACCAATATTCCTTATTAAAACCTTGTCCTGATTTGACATCAAACTGATCCACCCAGAAATGTTTAACTTTCTTATCGCTTTTACCTGAATTTACACTCTTACATGCCAATAATGACAATATCAAAAAGGACAGCAGAAGTATTGGTTTTAGCATAGCTGATTTCATAAATTGTTCTTTTTAAACAAGCTTAATAATAATTTAACTCAAAGGAAAATATTTTTAAATTCACTTTGAAACCTCAATTAATAAAGGTTCTATTTTAAGTACCCTTCTCACATACTCTACATCTTCCTCACTTGCTTTTGTAGTCATCGGGCTATTTATCATTTCCAGAAAATGCTGGCTGCTGCAAGTAGGAATATCATTCAACAAGAGTTACTATGTAAAACAAAAACAATTTTACATAGTAGTTTTTGAAACTACTTTAAATTCTATTGCCACAGACTCAAATGACCTTCTAAATGATCTGGAGTTAACATTCCATAATCAGCAAGATTCAATAATAGAATATTTTAATTACCATTGGACCAACTTTGAAACGTATGACGAAACAGACTTTGAGTGGTTGGTAAAATGGAAGACAGCTTGTCAATCGGCCTATACAGAGCTATTACAAGTAGAGTCAAGTGGCAGAATAGTATATCCAAAATCAATTACCTTAGAAGGATTAACTAGTTCAGATCTTCAAAAACGTGTATGCCTACTGGAACAATATATAAGATTTATTAATGGACAATTAGGACTTGGCTATGCCTTTGATTTAAACTTCTTATTTATAATTTCAAAAACAACTAAACTATTAGGAGAACAGGGGGAATAAAATATCCGAACGGGACACCTACTTTAAATGCATAACTTATAAACTTTTTTCTTCAGATATAGTCAAGTAGCACCCATATTCAAAGCCAGGCTGGTATACCCTGTCGACCCACATTATTTTAACCTGATTAACAAGCAATTAAGATTGAGTTCGCATTTCAATATAAAGATTCGCGAACTCATATTTATCCCATTTTTCCCCCAATTTATATGTAGCTTCCAGATTTCAATCGAAATATCCGGTTTCCATTCTAAAATTATTGGAACATTTTTTGAAAAAATAAACTTTATAATTAAGTTTGTGAACAACAAATGGGAAAAATGTATCAACATATTAAAATCACTTATACACTCCAAATTATTTTCGGAGGTTTTTGTGCTTTCCCTAATTTTTCTCCCAGGCCCTAGGCCGACTGCATTTCCTTATTACCTACGCGGTAATACCCCTCGACAAATTAATTAACAGTTCAATTAAGACGGTTAACACTAATTTTAATTTAATTACATCTATTTTAATACTTTAAATTAAAAATGTCCGAATTTAAGGTTCAAGTGGCAGGTGAGGCGCATAAACATTTAGCCGAAGCCATCTGCAAAGAAATGGAAGAAAGTGCCAAAGCAAGAGGAACGGGTATTGCTAAGCGTGATCCAAACTATATTCGAACAAAAATGGAAGAAGGCAAAGCCATCATTGCTACCACTAAAGATGGAAAATTTGCCGGGTTCTGTTATATCGAAACGTGGGGTCATGGGAAGTATGTAGCCAATTCAGGACTTATTGTAGCACCGGAATATCGTAAAGGAGGCCTCGCCACTAAAATCAAGGAAAAAGCTTTTGAACTTTCGAGAAAGAAATATCCGGAAGCAAAACTTTTCGGGCTAACGACCAGTGCCGCTGTAATGAAAATCAATTCAGAGCTTGGATACCGCCCGGTTACGTTTTCTGAACTGACTGACGATGAACAATTCTGGAAAGGTTGCGCCAGTTGTGTGAACTTTGAAATTCTGAAAAGTAAAAACTATAAAAACTGCCTTTGTACCGGAATGCTATACGATCCTAAGG
>DATCKK010000007.1:0-3811 GCA_036562325.1 Cytophagaceae bacterium
CTACAAACGCTTATGCAATTATATGATAAATGTCTAACTCTAAATTCGTATTAAGGAACTAACCTGGCTTTTATATTGGTAATTAAGAAACAGGATTGCAAAAAGTAATGGTTAAAAAAATTCGGCTTCCTTTCTAATAAAATAGAAAGGAAGCCGAAAATATATTTAAAGTAACTTACTCTTACTATTCTTTAGTAAATCTCTTAGTAACTCTTTGACCATCTTTAGTAACTACTAAAGTATACATACCGGAAGTCAATTGAGAAATATCAATAGCTTCAACTTCAATCAAAGATGAGCTTACTTCCATACCCATCAAATCATATATTTTAGCTACTCCTCCGATAAGGTCAAATGTCGGCTTAAAGTAAAGTGTATTGCCTGCGGGAATTGGGTAGAACTCTACATCCAAGGTATTAGCATAGCCAATTACCATCTCATCGTCACTGGTATTGGACATTCTGGCATTATTCACTTTGGTAATTTTAAACCAGTTGATGTTATACCCTCCTGACGGAGCAAAAATACCTACGTTATAAGTACCTGCATTTATATGCACATTATGAGAGATAGTGGTCCAATTTTGCCAACCACCAGTAGATGGTACGTTAAGGGATCCAAGCTGAATGGATCCTGCGTTAAGGTCAAGAGAAAGTCTTCCGCCGCCATTCTGGGATGCTACCCTGTATTCTACTCTGTAAGTTCCGGAATAAGGAATATTAATGTTACTGTAAGCCATCCAGTCTCCTGCGTCAATCCATCCTACGTTCTGTCCGCCACCTGCATCGGTGGTATTTTCCAATTGTACGCCCTGCATTGCACTGTAGCTTTCTGCCTGAATGGTTCTGCTGAACGATTGCGTAGATGCTTTGCGTACTTTAATGGAAGTGGTTCGGTCATTCCAGCCTTGCGCAACAAGACATGAATTATCGCTGGTGAAGGTAATGGAAGCACCGGTAAAATTATCGTGTTCGAAGAGCTCAATCTCGTAACCGCTGTTTACCTTCAGCGATGAAATATCTTCATTGGCTACTCCCCTCACGTAAAGATCACCGTAAGCATAGTTACCTTCCGGCAGACTGACGGCTGTTCCATCGTAGTTGCAATGTTTGTAAACAGTTGCTACCCCCGTTGGATTGTTATTGGTCACCGCACGTACTTTCATTGAAGTCATTCTGTCGTTCCAGCCTTGCGCAACAAGACATGCATTATCGCCTTTGATTGTAATGGAAGCTCCGGTAAAGTTGTCGTGTTCGTACAATACCGCTTCATACCCGGCACTCACTTTCAGAGAAGAAATATCTTCGTTACCAACACCTCTTGCGTACAGAGCTCCATAGTTGTAATCACCAACCGGCAATCCTACTGCATGACCACTATAGTTACAGTCTTTGTAAACAACTACAGGACCTGTAGGATTAGAGGAGCCTTTCTGATATACCCTTACATAGTCTACATACATGCTTGCAGGAAATGCACTGTTATCGACGGCAAATCCGGGCCAGTTACCGCCAATTGCCATGTTCAGAAGAATAAAATGATTGTTGTGAAGCTCATGAGTGCTGTTTACTCCACCCGCGATGTTTGCGGTATGATAATGAATACCATCTACAAACCATTTGATGGAATTCTCATCCCACTCAATGGAATAGACATGATAAGCAGTGATATTGGTACTGGTTCTTCCGCCATATTCTGCATGCTTACCGTTTGCATCCGCCCAGTGAATCGTTCCAACTACTTCACCACCTGTGTTCACGTGCTCCATAATATCGATCTCACCACATGCCGGCCAAACTACGGAAGAAATGTTGTCTCCCAGCATCCAGAATGCAGGCCATACTCCCTGGAAAGAAGGCATGGCGATTCTTGCCTCAATCTTTCCATACTTCCAGGATTTTCTTCCCTGCGTTTTCATACGTGCAGAAGTATAGCTGGCACCTCCGAAATCTTCTCTCTTGGCAGTAATTACAAGCGCTCCGTTCTGAACCGTAGCGTTTTCCCTGCGATAATATTGCAATTCATTATTTCCCCATCCGCCGGAGCCACGACCGGTCTCAAACACCCAATCCGGGCCAATCCCATTGGTGAACTCATCTTGCCAGACCAGTTGCCAATTCTGTGCATAAAGCCCGGTTCCAAACAACATCACAAAAGCTGTGATAAGGGTAGTATAAAGTGTCCTCATAAATATGTGGTTTTAGGTTTAAGTTTAATTAGTTGGTTACTTCTAAATTCCAAATCCAATTTTCTTATAAAAATGACACATGATACTATTTTTATAAAAAATTGAACTTATTAATTCAAACATAACATTATAATCCAATTTTTAAACAAAATAATACCATACAAAAACTAGACATAATAATACTTAAACAAGAATAAAATAAACTAAAACCATACTAAAAAACACAAACAACTAAAATACAGTTACTTGAAAACAAAAAACTAGTACCTAAAAAGTTTCAAACAAGCTCATTTTTCAAACTAAAAATTTCCTGTATTCTAAGTTTGTGATTTAAATGAACAATTCTATTACGCTTTAACTATTTGACTCCGTTGGCAACAAATAAGCAACAATAAAATAACTAACTAAAAAACAACAACTTAATACTTCAATTTATCACTTTAAAGGATATCGCATAAGCATATGGTAGCATGATAAATATCAAAATATTTAAAACAGGCTCCCTGAATTTGTAGTCATGAAACAAAAATGTAAACAATTAATAATCAACAACTTAGTTAAAAATATTTAATTTTAAATTTAAAAAGCATTTAAAAGCCATACTCTTGGACTCATTACTAATTTTTTTATCCCCCCCTTAAAGTTATTAGCTGTTTTCATCAAAAAAATTCAAACTATATACAGCTATTCCGGTTAAAACAGGAGTTGAATTTTTAATCCAAGGTTTACATGAGGCAATTGGGCAATGCTAAAGCAATATTTTCTTTTTCCCCCGGAAACATTCTTTATAAGATCGGCGAAATCTCTCTATTTTCCTTCAGGTTTATTCCCAAACTATTTACCCCACCTTTTGAAGGTTATGAAATAGTCCGACAGATTTACATTATCGGATACAAATCACTTCCCCTGGTTACTATATCTTCCTTTATCATCGGCTTTGTAATGACCATACACCTAATACCTGCCATGCGCACATTTGGGGTGGAGGACATGGTGCCTAACATGTCTGCCATATCCATTATCCGGGAAATAGGCCCAGTCATTACCGCTTTAGTATGTGCCGGAAAAATAGGTTCTGCAGTAGGCGCTGAAATAGGCTCTATGAAAGTAACCGAACAAATAGATGCCATGTCAATTACGGGGGTAGATTCCTATCGTTATCTGGTAGTAACCCGGGTGTTGGCTACATCCATAAGTTTACCCGTACTCATCATTTACGCATGTACAATAGCACTGACGGGAGGTTTTGTTGCGGAAGCCATCGAAGATCAAATGAGCTTTAACCTCTTTATTTTTAAGTCTTTTGAATTTATTTATTTCCACGACATTATACCTACCCTTATTAAATCTGTATTATTTGGATTTACCATTGGAATTGTAGGGTGTTATTATGGCTTTAAAACCGAAAAAGGAGCTTTAGGGGTAGGAAAATCAGCCCACCTTTCTGTTGTTACTTCTTCCATTATCATATTCTTCATAGATATGCTGGTTGTAGAAATCGCCCACCTATTTTATTAAGCATGGAGCATGTTATTGAAATAAAAAACTTAAATAAATCATTTAACGGTACGCCTGTATTACGCAATCTTTCATTTGTCCTGAATAAAAATGAAAACATAGTAC
>DATCKK010000012.1:0-1694 GCA_036562325.1 Cytophagaceae bacterium
GATATGCGGTATCTTATATAAGAATATAATTTATGTTTATACGATTTCTCTTTTCTATAACATTGGTGCTTTCCTCAGTAGTAGTAATGGCACAGCCTGTCATTCAGTTTACAGGAGATAATATAAATATTGGGAAATCATTACTCATCCTTAAAGACTCCAGCAATACATTAACTTTTGATGAAGTAATCAATAATGATAACTTCCAACTTAGTGAACAGAAGGTTCCCAATCTGGGTATTTCCAACTCCACTTTCTGGCTAAAGTTTAAGATTCAAAACCATACGGACAGCAAACTTCTTTTGCTGGACCTGTCCCAGCCCGGTATAGACCATATTGAGTTTTATAAAATAGATGCCGATGGCCGGGTAACCAAAGAAGAGTATGGGGAATCATTACCTTATTCCAAAAGAAATTATAGCCACCCTGACTATGTTTTCAATTTAAAAATTAATGAAGGTGATATACATACCTATCTTTTAAAAGTTAAGAGCGGAGAACAGATTCAGATTCCACTTACTCTCGGAAGGCCGCTACCCATACTGGAAGCCTTGGCAACCAAAGACATGCTGTTTGGCCTTTATGTGGGTATAATGTCCGTAATGCTGCTATACAACCTGTTCATCTACTTTTCGATTAAAGATAAAAGTTACTTATTTTATGTTATCTATATCTTTATAGTAACACTGACTCAGGCAAACTTTCAGGGTTATGCCTTTCGCTTCTTGTGGCCCGAATCTTCCTGGGTTGCAACCAATGCAGTTTACATATTAAGTGCCATTGTCGGTATGTCTGCCGCAGTGTTTATGATGTTTTTCCTGAATACCAGGCAGAATGTACCCCATCTCCATAAGGGACTCTTTATTTTTATTACCATATATATTATAACCATCCTTATGGGGGTTTCCGGTTTCCATAACCTGAGTTTTAAAATCGTGGAAATAAATGCCATGTTAACGGCCTTATACCAATTATACATATCTTTCATAATTAGCAAGCAAGGATACAGGCCGGCTAAGTTCTTTCTGTATGCCTGGATCATATTTTTAATAGGGGTATGTATTTTCGTTCTCAAAGACCTGGGAGTATTGCCATATAACAATTTTACGTATTACACCATGCCTGCAGGTTCTGCCATTGAAGTAGTACTACTTTCTTTCGGTTTGGCTGACAGAATTAATATTCTGAAAAAAGAAAAAGAAGAGTCACAGGCAAAAGCATTGGAAATATTAAAAGAAAATGAGAGAATCATTAAAGAGCAAAATATCCTTCTTGAAAGAAAAGTAAGAGAAAGAACCCTTGAGTTAGAGGAGGCTAATAAGGAAATAAGCCGTACACTTCATGATCTTAAAGAAACCCAATCACAACTGGTTAATGCAGAGAAAATGGCTTCTCTCGGTCAGTTAACTGCTGGTATTGCTCATGAAATGAACAACCCGATCAACTTTGTTGCTTCCAATGTCAAGCCGTTGAAACAGGATGTGAATGATTTACTCGAGCTATTAAGAAAGTATGACGAGATCTCTTTAAATGTTAATCTCGAAGAGAAGTTAAAAGAAGTAGAAGCTCTTAAAAAAGAAATTGATATTGACTATTTGCTGGATGAAATAGACCAGCTTCTGAAAGGCATAGATGACGGAGCATCACGAACCACCGAGATAGTTAAAGGACTAAGAAACTTCTCCAGACTGGAC
>DATCKK010000014.1:0-7843 GCA_036562325.1 Cytophagaceae bacterium
GGAGGTACGCAAACACCCAACATGGAATACTCGGCAGCCTGCTGAACCAGCAACTCAAACTCCTTATACCCGGCAGTTGGCTTTAAATTGGTATGTTCAATTTTTTGAGCAATCAGATTTACCATAGTTTAATCTATTTCAACCTTAATAACCTGTCTTATTTCATAAAAGTAGCGGAAATTATCCAATTACTTTCTGAAAAGATACTATGTTGATAAATAAATAGACCCCGGAAGCTGTTAATCGCTGAAAATTTCGTATCTTTGTACCGGAAAAATTAAGGAAAGGGTTGTGAACAATACAATCAAAATTTGGTTTTTCTGTTAATAGTAAAGGAAAACAATTATGAAATTTTCCCAGGCTAATATAATGTCGCTTTCTCCTGAAAACATCCCGACAAATCTGGAGTTTTTGCCAGTTTCCAACCCTGCTTCCCAGGATAAAGCTTCCTTCTTAAAAACGTCTGCTAACCTGAGCGTTTTATACCATATTCCGGTAAGAGTCATTTTCAACAGCAATGAAGGCCTGAAAAGCCTGGACGGAGTAATTAGCAACAACACCACGGACAGCATCACTATCAACCAGATAACAATTCCTGTAGCCTCTATCGCTGATATCCAATTCTAAGCAATTACTTAAATATTGGAAAAACCGTGTAACTTTTTTACGCTATAACCAGTTGTAGCTCTTATACTAGTATGGCTGACGTTAAAAGTAAACACGACCTGCACTGGCTGGAACAATTTTCCAGGTTACTTGACTCCCAATTCACTATTCCCGGAACAAAGATTCGTTTTGGCCTTGATCCTATCATCGGATTAATACCCGGACTGGGTGATGCAGCAGGTTATATATTATCCTTCATTATGCTTGCCTATATGACAAAGTATGGCATTGGAGGTAAAGCTCTGTTCAAAATGCTAGGTAATATTCTATTAGATGCCATTATTGGAAGTATCCCAGTTTTAGGAATACTGTTCGATGTCGGCTATAAAGCCAACGACAGAAACGTTAAAATCCTCAAAGAGTATTATCAGGAAGGCAAGCACCAGGGAAGCGGTAAAGGCATTATCATTACTATCATCCTTATCTTTATTGTATTCCTGGTATTGATCCTATATGGAATCTATAAATTGTTTGAATACATTATAGGGTGATTTTAAGCAAGGGAAAAAGTTGCTGTAAGGAGGCCTTCTTTTAAAGTTCATTCAGTACTTCCTCTTTCTCAGGGTGTATCTCTTTATAATGAATACGAATTTCGATCTGAGTACCACAGGCTTTTCCCTCTTCATCTTTCAAATCAATAATCCGGAAGGCTACATTTGCTTTACGATCCTTGTTTAATAAATTAAGTCGGTCCTGTGTTACCTGCATACCCATGGATTGATGGTTGGGCTTTATCTTGTTCTTTATTTTAGCTGCTTCTTCCCTTCCAATTCCATCATCGGTAATTCTGCAAACGATAAAGTCTTCGTCGTCGTAATCGAACTCAATTTTAATGGTACCCTTGGTAGGTTTATTCATGACTCCATGAATAATGGCATTCTCTACATAAGGCTGTGTAAGCATTGGAGGAATAGCCATAAACTCAGGGTCTATTTCATCAGAGACTTCAATAAAGAAATCAAACTTATTATCAAATCTTAGCTGCTCCAATTCTAAATAGAGCTGAAGCGTTTTAATTTCATTTTCTATAGTAATATACGGGCGACTGGTGTTTTCCAGAATATAGCGCATTAAGCGGGCAAATTTAGCCAGATATCTTTCCGCCGAATAGGAGTTATTACTTGAAATAAAACTTTGAATAGAATTCATGGCATTGAAGATGAAGTGTGGATTCATCTGTGCCCGCAAAAACTTCTGTTCTATTTCCAGATTGCGTTTACTAAGTTCTGTCTGGTATGTGCGTTGTTTAAGCTTGTACCTGTTAAATACAAGAAAGGCCACCAACAAGGCGATCACTATAAAAAAGATTAATGAATTACGAAGCAGCTTCTGCCTTGCAAGCTCTGCTTCCCGCTTGCTAAGATTCAGTTCATTGATCTTGGCCTGGTTGTGCAACAACTGAATCTTGTTTTGCTTTTCTATATCTTCCAGTTCTTTCTTTTGGTGCAACAACTCCAATTCTTTCTTTTTGGATTCTACCTCATACTTCCTTTGCGAAAGCAGTAACATCTGTATTTTGTTTTGCTGTTGCAGCTTCTGCTGTTGAAAAGTAAAATCCTGAATCTCTTTATCTCTTCTCAACAACTCAAGATCCTTCTCTTTCTTTTCCGCTTCAAGTTGCAGTTTCTTAAACTCCAGCTCTTTTCTTTCCTTTTCTACCAACAGTTCTTTGATCTGCTCTTCTTTTGTTTCAATGGAAAGGAACTTCTGAAACAATTGTTGTTGCTTCATGGATTGTTTCAGATAAATACTATCTTTTATGCTACTGTATAACTGAAAGTAATATAGTGCCTTTTTATCCTTCTCCAGCTTTTGATATACCTGAGATAACAAGCGATAGCTGATGGATAATATTTCCTTCTCATTTATTGTTTTGGCTATATCAATGGCTTTATGAGCATAATCTTGCGACTTGAGGTAATCTTTTTGCAAAAAATAGATGGCGGCAATAAAGTTATAATTTTGGGCTACATCAGCCGCATCGCCATATTTCAAATTCACCTTTAATGCCTGGAACAGATACTTAAGTGAATTATCGTATTGCTTGAGATACTCATATATTACGCCAATATTAATCATGGTAACAGCCGAAAGCTTATTCTCTTTATTGCCTCCGTTATACTCCAGTGATTCGAGCAAATAGCGTAATGATGATTCGTATTCATTAAGGTACTTATATAAAAAGCCTATATTATTCAAAGACACCGAAACGCCTACAGAGTCCTTCAACTCTCTTTTAATTTCAAGGTTTTCTATTTCATATTTGAGTGCTTCTCTATGATTATTGGTTCGCTTATAGATATCGGAAACCGAAATGAGAGTATTTATTTTGGCTTTCTTATTTTGAGTACTGTCGTAGTAGTTTAATATTTTAAAATAATAGTTCAACGCCTTATCATATTCTCCCAATCTCTCATAACATAAGGCTATATACTGCAATGTTTCTATCTTCTCATTGTCCGACTGTTTATCATTTGCTTCGTAAGCTTTTAAAAAGTACTCCAACGCTTTTTCCTGAATTTCCCAGTCCAGGTATAATAACCCAATATCAGAATAAACTACACCTAATATTTCCTCTTTAGAATTCTCGGCTTTGCTCGCTGCCTGTAAATAATAATCCAGTGCAATCGCAAATTGGGTTTTCATCTTATACCCCTTGCCTATCAATAATAAAGCATTAACGCTTTCCTTTTTATTATTTAACTTTTCACATAGCGCTAATGCTTCATTCGCATACTGAATAGCATGGTCAGGATTTTTATTTCGAACTGCATTCGAAGCTAAAGCTAATAAACTATCAATTTCTGGAGAGCTTCCGGCCTTCTGTGCATTAAGGACGGATGGAATAAAACAGGTAATAAAAATAAAAATCAGTAGTACATGAAGTGAAGTATTCCTTTCATTCAAATAGGTTAACAATAACTTGCTATTGTATTTCACTTGGCAGACAACTATTCCGATATTCAATCTACTGGTTTAACAGTAAATTCAACAAAACATCTTTACGACGACGAGCTACTTCTACCTGGCTTCCGTCTTCCATGATCACATAACCGCCATCCCCGCTGACATATTTATCAACAAACCTCAGATTAATTAGGTGGGATTTGTGTATTCGGACAAAATCAAATCCTGATAACAATTCTTCATATTCCTTTAAGGTCCGTGTTACAACTATTTTTCTGTTATTGGTGATATAAATGGTGGTATAATTACTATCTGCTTCACAACGGATGATTTCATCAATTTTAGCCAGCTTAATGCCTTCAAAGGTTGGTAAAGCAATTTTTTTGATATTTAACTTGTTTTCCATTAACAACCTTAACTTGCTGGTCATTTCTGTCAGCTCATCCATTTTTTCCAGTTTTTTTACAGCCGCCACCAGCTGGTCGGGATCTACCGGCTTCAGTAAATAGTCTACCGCACTGAATTTAAAGGCTTTTACAGCAAACTGGTCGTAAGCCGTGATAAAGATGATTTTAAAATTTATTTCATTGAAGCTATTCAACAGGTCAAAGCCTGTTCCATCCGGCATTTGAATATCTAGAAATACTACTTCAGGATTGTGTCTGGTTATTTCATTGATTCCGGACTGAACACTGTCTGCTTCAGCAATAATCTGAATGTTTTCACAATATTTTTCAAGCTGGTTCCTTAAAGTAATCCTGCTTTTCTTTTCATCATCAATGATTATCGCTTTTCGCATACCAGATTTAAATTAAAAATGTTAGCTGATTGAACTTTTTGCTGAAATTGTTTTAAGTAACTTTAAGAATTTTCAGGCAACCTTACATTTACTCATTTACCTTATGAGCCAAAAACCGCTTGTCAAATTGACAAGGGTAGATGATTAAGCGTAAGTAAGATGCAAATATAATTTGTAGAAAAGAGATTTAATAAACAATATTTCTATTTATTTCCCTATCCGCCTGCAATCTGAATTATTTACACTTCTACTTTAAATATTACAGCAGGCAATAATGAAATTAAACCTCAAAAAGAATAAAATAAAGGTAGTATCTCCGGAAAAGAGCAAAAAAAATCCTTCCGGGCTGGGAAGGATTTAATATTTTAATTATCAACATCTATCAAGGCTGATATTGATATATTTTCATAGTATCAAGAGTAAACAGGAACTGGCCAACAAAAACCAGCGCTGCGGAAGCAACTGTTAACAGAGTAATTTTAAACATTTTACTTTGGTTAATTTCCCCGGAAGGAAGGAAAAGTACATTTCTGGATGACAAGAGAATACCGCAATAAACTCCTACAACAAATCCAAAAACCATTAAAAAAGCGCCAATAACCTCCATAATAAGTAATTTTTTATTTCGTAATAGTTTGTTTTCTAATTTAAGAAAATCCTGTTTAAAATTTTCACCGGCAAATTATATGGTTTTTTAAATTTTTCCAACTAAAATCCGGATAGAAAATCCGAAATTTGCCTGTATAGATACTTAATTTATCTTTCCGGGAAATAAGAAAGAGTTTTGTACTATGGAGAGAGGCAACCATTTTTTTAGCAAAATGCTCTCTTTAAGAAAGATAAGTATTGCTAAACAATATTTGATATCTTTATCGTTTTTAACCAATAAACAATTCAGAAAAAAAAACTGAGATTACTCGTTGAAAACTAAATTGTTAAAAAGCAATTAATACGTTTTTGGATCAGAAAGCAAACCCCATAACCCAAATCTGGAGAAGGGCAAAGGATAAAATTCCTGCTCCTGTAAGAAATTATTTTAATGAACATCCTGTTCAAAAAAAGATCATGAAAGTAGGACTTGCCGGTTTTGTAATTTTCGTCATAATTTCTTCGACTTCCTTTCTGGGAATACTGGGCGATATTCCCTCCCGGAAAGAACTCAAAGCTATCCAAAACGCTACTGCTTCAGAGGTCTATTCAGAAGATGGCATTTTGCTGGGAAAGTATTTTATAGAAGAAAGGACCAATGTAGAATTCGAAGATATTAGCCCCAATGTAATCAATGCTCTCATAGCTACGGAAGATGCCCGTTTTTACAATCACAATGGCATCGATAACATCGGGATGTTGCGGGTTATTTTTAAAAGCATCATTTTACAGGATGAAAGTTCAGGTGGCGGAAGTACATTAAGCCAGCAATTGGCCAAAAACCTTTTCCCCAGGAAACAATATTTATTTTTCAGTATTGTAATTAATAAAATCCGTGAAGCTATCATTGCCCGAAAACTGGAAAAAATCTTTTCTAAAGAAGAAATACTAACTCTTTACCTTAATACCGTTCCTTTCGGAGAAAACGCATTCGGTATCCATACCGGAGCTAAGCGTTTCTTCAGTAAGACACCCAACCAGCTTAAAGCCGAAGAAGCGGCATTATTAATCGGATTGCTAAAAGCCAATACTACTTATAACCCTCGAAAATATCCCGAAAGAGCATTGCAAAGGAGAAATGTGGTATTGGAGCAGATGAGCAAATATGAATACATCACTAAAAAAGAAGCCGACTCATTAAAAGCAATTCCTATCCAGCTAAAGCTCTCCTACTCTAGTGCCAGCGACGGGCTCGCTCCCTACTTCAGGCAACAACTAAGAATGGAACTAGATAAGTGGTGCAATGAGCATAAAAAAGAAGATGGCAGCAAGTACAACCTCTACACGGATGGATTAAAGATATATACCACCATTAATTCGAAGATGCAGAAGTATGCAGAAGAGGCTACGAGGGAGCATATGAAAGCATTGCAGAAAAGTTTTTACGACCATTGGGGAAATCAGAAGCCTTGGGCAAAAGCTCCTGGTGTTATTAAAGATGCAAAAAAACGCTCACAACGATACAAAGCCTTAAAGGAACAAGGCTTATCGGAAGAAGAAATAGATAATATATTTAAAACACCCGTAAAAATGAAGGTGTATACGATAAATGGGCCAAAGGTAAGAGAAATGTCACCTTTAGATTCTATTATGCACCATCAGTATTTTCTTCACTCCGGTTTTATGGCAATGGATCCCAAAACCGGATATATTAAAGCATGGGTAGGTGGTATAGATCATCATTTTTTCAAATACGATCATGTAAATAAAAATACCAAAAGGCAAGTGGGGTCTACATTTAAACCCATTGTTTATGCTACTGCACTTGAGTCTGGAATGAGTCCCTGTGAATATATTCCGAACGACAGGCGGACTTACGAAAACTACAATAACTGGTCTCCGGCCAATGCGGATAATGTATATGGAGGCCAATACTCTTTAGCAGGCGGGCTTACCAATTCAGTAAATACCATATCGGCAGAATTGATCATGCGAATAGGCCCGGATAAAGTAGCGAAATTTGCCGAAAATATGGGTATAGAAAGTGAACTGGAACAAGTACCCTCACTGGCTCTTGGCACTGCCGATATCTCTTTAATGGAAATGGTTACCGCTTACGCCACTTTCCCTAATAAAGGTTTAACCACAGAACCTGTCTATATTTTAAGAATAGAAGACAGAAACGGTAATGTAATACAAAAACATAAAGCTCCTGCTGAAAAACAAAGAGCATTATCTCCCAAAACAGCTATAATGATGACAGAGATGCTTAAGAATGTAGTGAACAGTGGAACAGCATCGCGATTAAGATATCAATATGGATTAGACTCCGATATAGCCGGTAAAACAGGGACAACCCAAGGCCATGCCGATGGCTGGTTCATAGGCTTTACTCCTGACCTTGTTGCAGGTGCCTGGGTTGGCGCAGAAGACAGAAGAATCCGCTTTAGATCTCTTGCCCTGGGACAGGGTGCCAACATGGCTTTACCTATATTCGGGAAATTTTTATCTAAGGTGTATAAGGATCCTGATTTCAAAAAAATGAAAAGGTCACAATTCGACTCACCGGATCCAGAAATTCAATTGGCCATGGATTGCTTACCCTATCTGGAGCCGGTTGATACAACTAACTTTTGGCAGCAATTATTTCACAGAAAATCCAAAGACAGTATAAATATAGCGAGGAAAAAAGAAGTAAAAGCGAAGAAAGATGAGAAGTATCAGGAAACTTATGAAAAAATAAGAAATATGTTCAGAAGAAAGCGGTATTAACCCTTTATCTTTTCTCTTATTTTGCTTCTATTGTTCTATTTTTTTTACGTGCAATTTGATGTAGTTACAGATGCTTTGATAAGTATACTATATAATTTCCTTTGGCTAAGC
>DATCKK010000026.1:0-2045 GCA_036562325.1 Cytophagaceae bacterium
GAGCAACACATTGGTCAATAATGTTTGCCGACACTTCTGCCAAACGATATACGTTGGCCTCTCTAGCACGGTAATCCCCTCCTTTTATAGTATCATAGAACAAACGATAGATCGAATCTCCGTCTCCTTGATAGTTTTTAGCCGCATTGATACCTCCTTGCGCTGCAATTGAGTGCGCACGTCTTGGAGAATCTTGAAAACAAAATGCTTTTACGTTGTAGCCCAACTCAGCCAAGGTAGCTGCTGCAGAACCTCCTGCCAAACCGGTACCCACTACAATAACATCCAACTTACGCTTGTTGGCAGGGTTTACCAAGTTAATTTTAGACTTATACTCTGTCCATTTGGTAGAGAGGTCTCCCTTTGGTATTTTATTATCTAATGCCATAACTGAAAACTATTTTAAAAAGAAACGAATATAAATTGGAATGATAGCAAAAAGAAGCGGAACGATAATCGCAAAAGCGGTTCCTACGTTTTTGATGATTCCGTTATATTTAGGATGATTTAATCCGAATGATTGAAATGCACTGGCAAAGCCGTGGTGTAAGTGAAATGACAACACTGCCATACACAATACATAGAATATCGTATACCACAAGCCCATGTCTTTGTCCTGGAAGAAGTCTACCGTGATTTTGTAGAGGTCTTTATAGCCGTCTGCTACCTTAAGACCGGTATCCTTTCCGTAAAACTCAGTGTTGTTACGAAGCTCTAGCTCCCCTCCACCGGAAACATACGTCACTTTTCCACCATCTTCTATCTTATAAACATAGTCTCCGGAAGTAGTGTTGATGGCATGAGCATTAATCTCCATACCCGGCATCGGGCTAAGTGTCATTTCTTGATGCTGTAAAGGCATTTCTGAAAAGTGCATTTTTGCCCAGAAATGAGTCATGTGCAGCACGATGAATACCAAAATAGCAGTTCCTAATACCGCCATGTTTCTTGATGCCCAACGACTGTTGGCCGCCGCATTCTCTTTTACATAGCGAATTGGTCTTGCTTTACGATTCTCAATAGTTAATAGGATACCGTCTACAGCATGGAAGATAATCGAAAAATACGTTAAGTATGACAACACTTTTATGAAAGGATTGCTCGTCATAAAAAGCGCATACTGGTTAAACTGTAACGACGTTCCGTAAATAAGCTGAAGATTTCCTACTAAATGCCCTACTAAAAAGACACATAGAAACAAACCCGTAAGAGCCATCCAATATTTCTTTACTAAGGATGACTTTAAAAGTGCAGATTTTGCCATATCACAAATAATTATTTTTAGGGAAAAAGTGAAGCAAAATTACTATAAAATAAACGATGTACAAGGAAACCACATAATTTATAATCAGTAAAAATAACAACAAACAAGCCTTAAAAACCCACTGTTTATCAAGTATAAGGCAAATTCATTTATTATAAAAACTACTCTTCAACACCTAATTTTACCTGTTTTGACTAATCCCCTAACGATAGCTGCCTCAAACAAAAATTACTCAAAATAGTTACCTCCCACTTAACAACATTATTTCACAGAATATAAATTAATGCATAGCAGTAATAGCAAAAACATGGATAAAGTATGAATAGAAATAAAACACTCAATACTCAGTATTCAGTACTCTAAACTTGAAACCTGAAACTCAAAATTCTCCTAATTCGTAATTCCCAATTCGTAATTTTTTTTTATATTTATTCCCTGTAAAACAGACAGCTAAAAAGTTCTTTCTTCTGGTTCAACCTTAAAACGTTAACATGCTTTTTGAAGATGTAGACCTTACATATTACCACTTCAATGCCGCTTCAATGCTACCTTAATGCCTCCTTAATGTCGCATTAACCCTACCTCAACCCTACGGCAAAGGCATAGCATAAGTATGGATAAAACATGGATAATGTATGAAAAAGGTATGAAAAGGCATTCGACCCGAAGCGGAGAAATCTTTTAAACACAGCATAGTCGAGTAATCTTCCCATAACTTAACACTTAAAACTCAAAACGCCTCTGCCTTTTAACTTCGTTCCGTTCAGATAAAGCCTAGTAC
>DATCKK010000343.1:0-3140 GCA_036562325.1 Cytophagaceae bacterium
AGATAAGATTGATCAACTGAAACTTCAGATAAAGCCGGGAAATGACAAGGAAAGTTTGCTTATAAAGTATTCGGTTTACAATCAGTTATTTGAAGAGTATAAGTCTTTTATTTTTGATTCCGCCTTTTATTATAGCCGCCAATTATTGTCAACAGCCCGGCAGTTAAATGCCTTGTCAAAGGTTAATGAAGCAAAGGTACAAATCAGTTTTACTTTGCTTTCCGCGGGTATGTTTAAAGAAGCCCTGGATACTCTTAATTCCATAAATCCGGAATTGCTTAGTGGGGCGTCAAGGATTGAATACTATTATGATCTTGCCAGAACCTATTATGATATGGCCGATTATAGTAACGACTCCTATTTTTCTGACAGGTATAATGAGCGGGGGAATAAATATTTACATCAGGCATTGGCACTTTGCGATTCGGGATCTGTACGGTATTACCTGTTGAAAGGGTTGGATTACATGCGAATACGTGACCTTGTACAGTCGATTAAAACGTTTGAGCGGGTTTTGGAAATGGATATTACCGAGCATGAAAGAGCCATTGCTTCTTCCAGTCTTAGCTATATGTATCGCTTGGATGGGAAGCCTGAAAAAGCTAAAGAGTTTCTGGCAAAAGCAGCCCTGGCAGATATAAAAACTTCTACCAAAGAAACGGTTGCTATTCGCGACTTGGCCGAGGTATTGTATAATGAGGGCCAGATAGACCGCTCTTATAAGTATATCAAAATAGCCCTGGAAGATGCGTATTTTTATGGAGCCAAACATCGTAAGATCCAAATTGCCAATATATTGCCCTTCATAGAAGGAACGCAGATGGAAAAACTGGAAGGGCAAAGGAGAGACCTGATCTACTACTCTATATCCGCTACACTTTTATTTGTATTAATAGTTGGATTTGCTTTTATAATCGTTCGTCAAAACAGAAAGCTGGCTCAGGCGAAGCAGAGATTGTCTATTTCTCATGATGCTTTAAAACAAACTAATAATCAATTGGCAGAAGCCAATAACGAACTGGAAGCCATCAACTCAGTCCTTGCCGAGACCAATGCTCAACTAGAGGTAGTTAACAGTAAACTGAGTGATGCCAATAAAATTAAAGAAGAGTATATAGGAAGCTTTTTCAAAATAATCTCTGAGTATATAGAGAAGATTGAAAAGTTTAAGATGACGATTGACCGCAAAATGTCTCAAAAGAAGCTGGAAGATGTAAGGGATATTATCAATAACATGAATTTGAAGTCTGAGCGTGAGCATTTATACCTTACTTTCGATAGCATATTCCTTAAAATATTTCCTGGTTTTGTAGAACAGTTCAATGAATTGTTTAAACCGGAAGACCGGTTTGTGATTGATGAAAAGCAAGGCCTGCCAACGGAACTGCGTATATTTGCCTTAATACGATTAGGCATCACCGATAATGAAAAAATAGCCAAAGTACTTGACTATTCTGTGAACACTATCTATACCTATAAAACCAGAGTTAAGAATAAGTCCATTGTTTCAAATGAAAAGTTTGAAGAAGAACTAATGGCCATAAAGGTGTTATAAAGGTAATATCAGAGGTTTATGAAGTTTAGCCTGGAATGGATTCTTGCCTGTATACCGGTCTTATTAGCCATCCTGTATATGATTAAATTTAAAAGAATCAGAAAACAATTGGATGAAATGAGAAGTGGGAATTTTCATGAAGGCCAACAGGAAACCTCATCGGATGAAGATATATTTTTAAGGCAATAAGGAGATCTCTTTATATTATTTTTTTATCTACCCGAAGAAAATCAATTTCTGGTATTCTCCATTCAACATACTTTTAACAAAACCATTTTTATCTCGTTGAAAGTGTAGGAATTTTATTTAATGTCATGAGCAAACTATTTTCTCCCTTAACACTTCGAGCCGTAACATTTAAAAATCGAATTGTTATGTCTCCCATGTGTATGTATAGTAGTAAAGATGGCTTTGCCAATGACTGGCATTTGGTACATCTTGGAAGCAGGGCGATAGGGGGTGCCGGTTTGATAATAGTGGAAGCTACAGCGGTTTCTCCGGAAGGAAGGATAACTCATGGCGATCTTGGTATTTGGAAAGATGAACATATTGATTTTTTAAAACGAATAACGACTTTTATTAAAGCCAATAACAGTGTACCAGGTATACAACTGGCACATGCAGGCAGGAAGGCAAGTTCCCATGTGCCATGGGATGGAGGAGGGCCGCTCTCTAAAGAAGAAGATGCCTGGCAAACAGTAGCTCCCAGTGCTGTTCCCTTTACAGGACATCATCCTGTACCTTTGGCTTTAGACGATGATGGAATAAAAAAAGTAGTCAATGATTTTAAAGATGCTGCGGAAAGAGCTGTTCGTGCAGGCTTTGAAGTGCTGGAAATACATGCCGCGCACGGATATTTATTGCATGAATTTCTATCTCCTTTAAGCAACAAAAGAGAAGATAATTATGGAGGAGCTTTTGAAAACCGGATACGATTGCTGGTAGATGTGGTGCAAAGTGTCCGTATGGTTTGGCCCGAACGATTACCTTTGTTCGTGAGGATATCGGCTACTGATTGGGTAGAAGGAGGGTGGACTATTCAGGACTCTGTTACTTTGGGAAAAGTATTAATGGAATATGGCGTGGACCTTTTAGATTGTTCTTCGGGTGGAGTTGTGCCTAACGTTCAGATACCATTGAAGCCGGGCTACCAGACAGAGTTTGCTCAGGCTATAAAATATCAAACCGGGTTACCTACAGGTGCTGTAGGGCTGATTACTAAGTCTCATCAGGCAGAGTTGATTATAGCAGAGGAGCAGGCAGACCTGGTATTATTGGCCAGGGAGTTTTTAAGGGATCCATATTTCCCATTACATGCGGCTATTGATCTGGAAGCAGATATCCCCTGGCCGGTACAATATGAAAGAGCCAAAAGGTAAAAGTATTAAATCCTTTTTTCTTAAGCATTCGAGATAATCGAAACAATTGCAATAAAAACAAATTTTATATAGAAAATACGAGAGAGGTTAGTATTGAAATTCGATTGTTCTTTTGATTTTGTAATTTGCGTCATATAAAAAGATATAATACCATACACAATATTTTGTTTTTGATACAAAGCTCAGGTGATGCCGGAACATAGCAG
>DATCKK010000032.1:0-1811 GCA_036562325.1 Cytophagaceae bacterium
GATATGAAGAGAAGCAACATCTAGCCTTAGCTATCACCGGTAAGAAGACTACTGAAAAGTGGTACGAAAAGGTTAAGGAAGTGAAGTTTTACAACCTTAAGGCGGCAGTGGATACTATTGTCAGACGCCTGAAGATAGAAAACTTACAAATCGTAGAGACTACCAGCAAAAATCTGGCATACGGGCTGGATTACATGAAGGGTCAGAAGGTGTTGGTGACGTTAGGCGCTGTTGCTGCAGAAGCCTTACACAAGGCAGACGTAGAAGGTCCTGTATATTTTGCAGATTTTGACTGGGATTTGGTGCTCAAGACTATCCGTAAAAACACTATCAAATACAAGGAAGTGTCTAAGTTCCCTGCTGTGCGTAGAGATTTGGCCTTATTGGTAGACGAACAGGTTACTTTCGAGCAATTGAAAAATATAGCTTTGAAGACCGATCGCAAGCTGTTGAAAGAGGTTAATATCTTTGACGTATATAAGGGAGACAAACTTCCGGAAGGTAAAAAGTCCTACGCGTTAAGTTTTGTCATTCAGGATGAGGAAAAAACGTTAAATGATAAACAAATTGATAGTATTATTCAAAAATTAATTATTAACTTTGAGAAGGAGATTAAAGCAGTAGTGCGCTAATCTCAAAGATTTAATTGCGATAAATAATATATGGCATCACTATCATCACAAATGAATGTTATCGTTGAGAAAACGAAAAATTTAATTCAGTTGTGTGAGGCACTTCAAGAAGAAAATGATTTGTTGAAACTGGAATTGCAGTCGGTGCAGGTAGCATTTGACACCAGCAAGGCGAAGATTCAACAGTTGGAAGAACAGATTAAGGCGATGGCTGTCGCCAAGTCGCTTGATGAGGCCAAAGATAAGGAAGCCATAAATGAAAAAATACTTGACACAAAACAAAAAATTAACGATTTTGTGCGAGAAATAGACAGATGTATAAACTTATTGAAGTAGTTTCGTTAAGTTAAAGTGAGGTAGGGCGAGTAAGTTTATAACGTTATTAAGCTCGATAAATCATGGGAGAAATTTCCATAAAGATAAATATCGCAGATAGGGTTTATCCGTTGAGGATAACAGCAGAGGAGGAAGAGGTGATTCGATATGCTGCGAAATTGGTTAATGAAAAGATAAAGGAATTGCAAGAGAACTATGCAGTTCGTGATAAGCAAGATTTGCTGTCCATGTGTGTATTACAATATGCCACAGGGATGATTAAGGCAGAGCGTGCTTTACAGCAACAGGACACAGGTCTTGAGCAGTCTATTCACGAATTGGATACGTTACTCACGGATTTCTTTTCAAAATAAATATCGTTCTTTTAGAGCTATATAACGACGAATTTGCCGCAATTAAATTCGGGTTGTCACTATTTTAAACTTAACGCTTCAATATACAGAGCGAAAACGAAGATATAGGCCATTTTGCGTAAGCCATCTGGTCACAATCTAAAGCTCAAACTTGTGTAATCGAAGTTTAATAATACATGAGACCTGTTAATTTAATTGCGGTTTTTTTTTGCAAAAGCTATAATAATCATTATATATAAATTAAGAATATGGAGTTATCAATAACACTTTCAATTATAATTTCTCTTCTTGTCGGTATCCTGATAGGGCGATATTTGTTGCAGATGGTGTTCAAGAAGCAGGAAAGGGATGCCAACCAAAGAGCAGAAAGCATTATCAAAGAAGCCGAAAAGCAGGCCGAACATACAAAAAGACAACGTCAGTTAGAAGCTAAAGAAAAGTTCTTACAGCTTAAAGCCGAGCATGAGCGTGAAATCACTCAACGCAACAA
>DATCKK010000036.1:0-3920 GCA_036562325.1 Cytophagaceae bacterium
CATCTAATGTTCCTGGTTGTGCTTTGGCTATTGAAAATGTGTTTATACAGGCAGGATTTCCGGCACATGTATTTCAAACGATATTGTGTGATTCGAAACAGGTGGCTGAAATAATTAAAAGCCCTGTTATAAAAGCAGTAACATTAACCGGTAGTGAGGGGGCAGGAGCGGCGGTAGCTTCACAGGCAGGAAGAGAGATTAAAAAGACCGTATTGGAACTGGGGGGGAGTGATCCGTTTATAATTCTTTCGGATGCTGATTTGGAGCAGGCAGCAGAGGTCGCAGTGCAATCAAGAATGATTAATTCAGGACAGAGTTGTATTGCCGCTAAACGATTTATTGTAGAGGAAAAAGTGTATGATTCGTTTATAAAGTTGTTTAAAGCCAAAGTAAGCAGATTGATAGTAGGAGATCCTATGGATGAGGCCACGGAAGTGGGCCCTATGGCGCGGGAAGATCTTGCTCAGGAAATAATGCGGCAAATAAAAGATAGTGTTCAAAAAGGGGCAGAAATATTAGTGGGAGGTGACCGTCCCGCATTAAAAGGAGCTTATATAAATCCAACGATACTGGTCAATGTTAAAAAGGGGGTACCTGCTTACGAAGAAGAAATATTTGGCCCTGTAGCATCCATAATAAAAGTGAAAGATGTACAAGAAGCTATTGTGGTTGCTAATGACTCTTCTTTTGGTTTGGGGGCATCTATATGGACTAAAGATTCGGTAAAAGCCAGAGAGCTAGCAAGGCAAATAGAAGCAGGATCTGTTTTTGTAAACGGAATGGTAAAGTCCGATCCTCGCCTTCCTTTTGGTGGTATCAAAAAATCGGGTTATGGCAGAGAACTGTCTTACCAGGGAATACGTGAGTTTGTGAATATTAAGACGATTTGGATAAAGTAAGAATTCTATAAATTTTTAATTCGGTATCTCTATACTGTTATTGGATTTTACTTTAGATTCAAATTGGCAAGTAATTTGATTTGGCAAATTTTGATACAATTAGTACCATTTAGTTTGCTAAATCTCTTATGAAAAAATATCTGATATATTTATTACTTGCTATATTTAGTTTACAGGCTTCTGCCCAGTCTATAGATTTTGATGTTTTTGGAAACCTTCAGTATGAATCAAAAGACCGCCGTTATAAAGCTTATCTGAGAAAAGACGTTTTTGATAAGCTTATTTTTACTGATAATAACAACAATGAGATCACTTTTAATAAAAAATACCTTGATCTGTACTATCCGAATATATTAAAAGAGGATCGGAAGAGAATGTTCTTTTTCAGAAACCTGATAAATACTTACAGGGTAGATTGTAAGTATGTAGCAACCTATTCAGTGGATATATTTGATAAAGTTGTGATTGAAGATAACAGGAACAACAGTGTGGTAATGGCGACAGATATTTTTGACAATCCGACTTACGAAGAGAAAAAAAATAATGTGAACACTTCAATGAGGAAAGATATATTCGGTGATTGGGAGTACAAATCAAATGGAGAGAAAGCTACCCTTAAAAAAGATATATTTGGCAAATGGAATTATAACGATAGTAATGGAAATAAATTTGAGTTTAGTACTAATACTTGGAGTTCATTGCAGTATAAGTATGGTAGCGAAGAAAATATTTTTCATTATCTGGTAAATGAGTTTCTATATTAACCCTTTGTAGTGCAATAGAGAATTAAGGAAGTTGTTATATTTTGATTCTTCAATTCGATAAGTACATTAATTAAAAAGTAAAACCTCCAAAGATTGGCTTTTAAACCAGAATCTTTGGAGGTTTTAACTTATATACTATCGACGGTAAAACCTGTTGTGTTGCTTTATTTAATAATTGTTATTCTTTTAGTTATTACCTGATTGTTGATTCTTATTTTACAGAAATAAATACCCTCTGGAAGTTCAGTAGTTTGTATTTCAAAATCCTGAATACCTGTTTTTCCAACATGCTCCGGAATATTAATTACTGCTTCTCCCTGCGTATTGTATATATCTATTTTTAAAGTTGAAGTGGTTGGAAGGTTAACTTTAAAGTAGACAATGTCAGATGTAGGGTTTGGGTATGCTTCCACATTGAGCTGTCCGGTTAAGTCTTCACTAAATAAAGAAGTAACTTCACAACCAGAAGTATTTACAGTAGCTACTACAGGTGTTCTGGCCGCACAGGATGAGCTACCGGCAGAGAATTGAATATTGTTATAGTATTTGATACCTCCGGTTAATGTGATTGCTCCGCTGCTTTCGGTATATGGAAAACCTGTGTTAGTATACCTTAATCCGGCTGTGCCTGATGAAAAATACATTTTGTAACCTTCTCCTGCCTGAGGAATAGTAATATTCACAGGAATGGTTATTTTGGTAGCACTACCGGTTTGAGAATTGTTATGCGAAATGGCAGGAGCCGAACCAATCAATGTGCCGGAACTATTTTCTATGGAAAGTACTATATTAGTAGCGCTTTCCCATTCATGTACATATACATCAACTGAATTTATAGTAATGTTATTTACAGATGTATTGAAAGTCATTTTCTCACTAGCGCTGACATCGTAATCAGGTGTACTGAATGTAGCTGTACCACCAACAGACCCTGATACAGATGAAGCATCTTTTACATAATAAGTTTTTGTAGATGTTACAGTAGGAGTGTAGGTTGGTCCTGTATGTAACACAGACCCGCCTGTAGAAGAAGCATACCATTCGTAAGTACCTCCTGTAGAGTTTACTTTTAATTCTACAGTACCGGGCCCACAAGTAGACCCGCCGGTAACATCCAATAAGGTCGAAGTGATAATAATATTGTCTGATTGCGAACCGCAACTGGCGGCACTTACTGTTACTTCATAAGTGCCAGGCTCTGTTACTGTATATGTTTTGGAAGTAGCTCCACTTATGGTAGTTCCATTTTTTTTCCAAACATAACTTATTCCACTTCCTGAGACACCAGCGTCAAGAGTTATGGTAGGAGGATCGCAAAGTTGTTTATCATCGCCGAGGTTAACCGCAGGCAGCGTTCCTGAGACCACAATATCGTCTGATTTTGAACAACCACCTTGGGTTACAGTAACCGTATAGGTACCTGCACTGGTTGCTGTGTAAGTAGATGCGGTAGCACCATTTATGGTAGTTCCATTTTTCTTCCATGAAAAAGTTAAGCCAGCCCCGGCAGAAACCCCTGAATTTAATGTAACCGAAGATGCACCACAAATAGATTGATCAGAACCTAAATTAGGCTGAGGGGTGGAACATGCATAATCTTGCATTTTGTTATAAATAGCACCCAGAAGAGAATATGGATCATTCTCCATTCTGTCCTGACATAATTCCCAGATAGTAATTCCAAGGCCACCTTGCTCCATTATATAATCCGTCTTCTTTTCTAAAGTAGGACGAGCGTTATAATAAGAACCATTATAATAATCGGTAGTTGAGTTATAGGCTTCAGAAGGGTTGGAGGCTGCTATTTCCGAATATAGTTTTTCTGCATTCCTTCCATAGAAAGGTACACCGAGCATTATTTTACTTTTAGGCACACCAAAATTACTCCATAAGGTTACTGCGCTAACTGCAAAGTCATAAGAGGAATGTTGAACAGCCTGCCATTCATCATAGGCCATAATACTTACAAAGTCGACATATTGCACCGCCGATGAATTCATATAAGCAAGGTGGCCTGATTCACCTCCTACAGCTACCGAAATCTCCAGTTTTTTCCCCATGACAGCTTCCTTAGCATCAAGGGCTGTCCGCATATCTTTCAACAAAAGTTCATGGTTGTTTTTTTCAGTACTTCCTGATGGATATTCCCAATCCAGATCCCATCCGTCGAGGTCATTGGTTTGAATAAAGTCCGCTATTTTCTGGCAAAAGTTGGCTCTGGCAGCTGAATTTCCTGCAACATTTGCAATAGTAGTAG
>DATCKK010000051.1:0-1955 GCA_036562325.1 Cytophagaceae bacterium
AACCATAGTTACTACAAACCTTATTACGGATATCAGCGAAAGCTTCAACGTGAAGTCGTACGAAACCCTGACAGGTTTTAAATATATCGGGGAGGTGATGACCCAAAAGCTGGGACAGGAAAACTATCTCGTAGGGGGAGAAGAAAGTTATGGATTTTTGGTGGGAGACCTTGTAAGAGATAAAGATGCGGTCAATGCCTGTGCTTTTATTGCAGAGATGACGGCCTACTTCAAAAATCAAGGAAAAACGCTTTTTGAAGTGCTTCTAGACTTATACGTTCAATATGGGTTTTATAAAGAGAAATTAATTTCACTTACCAAAAAAGGGAAAGCAGGGGCCGATGAGATCAAGCAGATGATGAAAAATCTGCGTGAAAATAAGCCTGAAATCTTGGGTGGGGTGAAAGTAGCAGAAATTAGGGACTATCTGGCTTTGGAAGCAACGAACCTCAACTCCAATGAAATCACAAAGATAGATCTTCCAAAATCCGACGTGCTTCAGTTTATTACGATAGATGGAGATGTGATCTCTGCCAGACCATCGGGAACAGAACCAAAGATCAAGTTCTATTGTTCAGTAAAAGAAAGCCTACTTGATAAATCACAGTATGAGTCAGTAGCAGCCAAATTGGAACAAAAGGTGGAAAACATAATGGCTGATATCGTGAAAGAATAAGCATGCAGAAGTGGAAAATACTCGATTCTAAATATATTATTCAACGGCCTTGGGCAACTTTACGGGTAGATAAAGTACAGTTGCCCAACGGATACGTGAAAGAAGAATATTATGTTCTGGAGTATCCTTCCTGGGTCAATATGGTTGCTTTCACGGAGGATGGAAAAATCTTAATGGTGAGGCAATACCGTCATGGCGCTCAGCAAATCATGCTGGAACTTCCGGCAGGAGTCGTAGAGGAAGGTGAAGATCCACAAGAGGCGGCCAGAAGAGAGTTGTTAGAAGAAACAGGCTACGCCTTCGATACTATTACGTATATCTGTAAGCTGTATGCCAACCCGGCAACAAGCGGCAACTTAACTTATACTTACCTTCTCCAAGGAGGTAAGAAGGTGCAAGAGCAACAACTGGACAGTTCCGAAGATATTGAAGTGGTGGAACTTTCAGTCGATGAGGTTAAAAAGATGTTGTGGGATAATAAGATTGGCCAGTCTCTCCACTGCTCAGCTCTATTTTATACTCTCCATACACTAGGTTACTTTAACTAAGCTTATCGTTTTTTTTTGAGTACTGTTTTTATTATTAATAAAACGTATTAATCAGCTGTATAAATTAGGTTTGTTTTTTAAAGTAACTAATTATGACTAATAAGACGGAAAAGCGGCTTTATGAAAAGCCCGACATTGCGTATTATCTTGTACACTTAGAGGATAATATAGCCAGTACATCATCTACCATTGGTTTTGGAAACCCTAACACAAATTATCAACCTGAAACGGAAGACTGGAATGAAGAAACAAATAACCATGACTATGAATTCTAAGACATTAAAGCCCCTAAGAAGTCTTTTCTTTTTATTTGCAGTTTTCGGGGTGACTGTTACAACATGGAGTTGTAGAAAGGAAAATAAATCACTCGATAGTGATGGGGAAAGCGCTATATTCTTTGATGTCCTCGGCATCGATGAGGGTTCCTCCTTATTAGCGTCTGCACAGCAAGACAAAAAGGATAAAGTTCAGCTTACTTCATATGGAGAGTATGAAATTTTAACTTCTGTAGAGGATAATATTCTTCCGGCAGCAGATAGTAAAGGCAAGAAGGGAGCAACACCGCTAGAGCAGAATGTGAAGTACCGTATAGAAGTATTTAAAGTTGAAAGTGGAAACCAGATTCATGTAAAATCATTAGATAGGGAGTCCGGCCAGGCCGTTTCGCCAACAGATACAATACGTGTAGAGTATGGTGGTACTTATAAATGGTATGCCTATACCTATAATAC
>DATCKK010000053.1:0-4488 GCA_036562325.1 Cytophagaceae bacterium
ATATGAAAGATCATCATGATAAAGGAATATATGTTGTTAACCGAAGGACAAGAAGTTTTGACGATTCAGCCAATCAGCTTGCCGATATGATGATGTCTTTTGTTCGAATGAACAGAAGAGACCGAATTAGCCAAAGAAACCGGGTAGAAAGTTCTTCCGGGCATTTTGACTGGCAGAATCTGACAAGCTATTATGATAAGGCTTATATGCTGGTGCTTGAAAGAAGTAAATTTTAATTATTATCAAAGGTTCCGAAGTTTTTTGGAACCTTTGAACTTTTATACTGCTTTGAGGGTTTAATGCCTTTATTTTTTTAAGAACTAATTTTTTGAGCATACCGTTTTTAAAGGAGAATCAATCATTGTGGATATGAGAAAGTTGGATTGTGTGTTGATAGTAGAAGATGATCCTGTAAGTAGCTTTATCGCGGAAAATGCCATTTCGGGCCTGGGTATTGCTGAAACGGTGATTACCTCTTCTAACGGGAGAAAGGCACTGGAATACATCATGCATGAATGTAGCCTGGAAGGGGATACTTACTTATGTCCTGACCTTATCGTTTTAGATATCAATATGCCTCACATGGGCGGGATTGCATTTTTAGAAAAATTTAGAAAAATGCCTACCAATAAGAAGCCGGTTATAGTAATACATCATACAGTGGAGCCTACTGAGGAACAGGAGAAAAAATTAAAGGAATTGGATATTAAAGATTTTATTATGAAGCCGATGACAGGAGCAAAATTGCAGGCTGTGTTTGATAAGTATTTTGGAAAAATAGTGGAAATGTAACTGTAAAGTTTTATTGAGCAATAAAAGACGGCTGGAAGGAATTGACAGATTTTTTACTTCTTACCCCCCCCCTAAACTTTTATTAATAAATCTTTAAGTTTTTGTTCAGTGAGAGGCTTGTTGATGTATGGATAGTTTCCCAGGCTTCTTATTTTTTCAATGTCTTTGGTATTAGATGAGCTGGTAAGAATAGTGATGGTAACTTTGCCCTTATTTTTTATTTCAAGCTTTTGGAAAGATTCGATAAACTCAAAGCCATTCATCACCGGCATGTTTATGTCCAAAAGTATTATTTCAGGGCAACAGTTATTATGACTGTTGCAATATTCTTTTATCATTTCTATTGCTTCCTCCCCGTTAACAGCAATTCGTATGCTATTGGCGACATGGAGTTTTTTTAACAGCCTTTCGTTAATATAATTATTAATGCTGTCATCATCAACCAAAAGTATACAATCTAGCTTTTCTCTGGTATTCATGAACCTAAGTAGTTTCCACAAGAGTGATTAGATTTATGCATAACCAGATTAAGCCTGTAAAGTTTAAATATTTAGAGTTTTTTCTTATAGAAGCTCATTTGCCAGATTGGCGAGTTCCGATCTTTCTCCTTTTTCCAGTGTTATGTGGGCGTACAAAGGATTTCCTTTAAGTCTGTCTATCAGATAAGAAAGTCCGTTACTTTGAGAGTCAAGATATGGGGTGTCAATCTGGTAAATATCCCCGGTAAATATCATTTTGGTGTTTTCACCGGCACGGGAGATAATAGTTTTTATCTCATGAGGAGTAAGGTTTTGGGCCTCATCAACTATAAAGCAGATGTTCGATAAGCTCCTGCCTCTGATATATGCCAACGGGGTAATTACCAGTTTTTCCTTGTTAACCATTTCAGTGATTCTCTGATAATCGCTATCCGTTTCATTGAATTGGTTCTGAATAAACTTCAGGTTATCGAACAGAGGCTCCATATATGGGTTCAACTTGGACTTTATATCTCCAGGCAGGTAACCAATATCTTTATTACTTAAAGGAACAATTGGCCTGGCCAGGTAAATTTGCTTGAAGGCTTTTCTTTGTTCCAGCGTTGCGGCAAGGGCCAGTAGCGTCTTACCTGTACCTGCCACACCTTGTATGGAAACAAGCTTGATATTTGGATTCAGAATGGCATGTATGGCAAAGGTTTGTTCCGCATTGCGAGGCTTTATACCATATACCGTTTTCTTCTCTACATGCTCTATCCTTTTCTCTATACTATTGTAAAACCCGAGGACTGAGTTTTTTTCGCTTTTTAGAATATAATAATGGTTGTTTTGTAGTTCAAATTTAGAAAAAACCTTATCCTCACTATAGCCCTGCTCATACATTTCGTTGATTACTTCTACCGGTAGGTCTTCCAATACGGTGTTGCCGGTATATAGCTCGTCAACGTTTTGTACCTTGCCCGTGTTATAATCTTCTGCCGGAAGATTCAGGGATTTCGCCTTAAGCCGCAGGTTGATGTCTTTAGTAACAAGTATTACTTTGGCACCTTTGGATTCGTTTTGCAGATTTAATGCGGCGTTCAATATTTTGTGATCTGCTTTCTTATCATCAAAGACTTCTTCAGCATCTATGGGCCCCAGGCTGTGAGTATTCATGATTACTTTGAAATTACCTTTATTCTTGCCGTCTAAAGGTATCCAGTCCTGAAGCATGTATTCACCGGACAAATCGTCCAGAAATCGAATGAATTCCCTGGCCTCAAAATTTTTAATGTCATTCCCTTTTTTGAAGTTGTCCAGTTCTTCAAGTACTGTTATAGGGATTGCTACATCGTGTTCCTGGAAGCTTTTCACCGCATTGTGATCAAAGAGGATCACTGAGGTGTCAAGTACGAATATTTTTTTTTCTTTTTTGTTCTTGGCCATCAGTTAATTCATTTAAAAATCAAAAATCGGTTAGTAATATAACCACTAATACAAACAGTTAAAAAACTGTTTAGGTAATATTACTAGGTTTATATAGGTTTAGGTTTCATTAAAATCGTTTTTATTAATTTTTTTGCGAAAAACTTTGAAGCCGTTTCCTCCATTTTTAACTCCATAAATATCTTTTCAAAGTCTGGCAATTGCTTACCTTCAATACCTGTAACGACCGAAAAGAAGCAATACAGTATTTGAATGTAAGTTTTTTTAAACCATCCATACTCATCGGAGGATACCAGAGGAACAAAGTCGGTGAAGTACCATGAGCCCTGAGGCCTTAGCATTTCCCGTATTTTTACTCCCATAGAGCGGACAGTGGGTTCGGCGAAAAGGTCCAAAAAGAAGTTGGTGACAATAAGGTCAAACTTCTCTTCTGTGTGAAATTCCTGAAAGGGAGTAGTTATAAAACGGACTTTTGCTTTTTCGGATTCCGGAAGCCTCTTAATTTTTTTCTCGGCAGCTCTGACCATTGCCTTTGAATTTTCTACCACCCAAATCCTTTTTGTCTTTTTCTTCAACAAAATTTCTTTTAAAAAACTTCCGGTACCTTCTCCGATTATCAAAACCTTTTCACAAAATGGTAGTTGGTCAATGAAAAAATATTGACTTCCTTTGATGTGTTTTCCAGGGGGAATAGTTAACAACAGGTCATACCAGGGAGCTAATAAATCAAACCCTTTTGAAGACATACCCGCACTTTGGTTGAATTTAATAGTCAAAATTATTTTATTTACAGTAATGATAGTATTTTTAAATGGAATATTAATAAGTTAAATAAAGGTTATGCCATCATTTGATATAGTAAGTAAAGTAGATCCGCAAACATTAGATAATGCTATAAATGTTGCTAAAAAAGAAATTCTGAACCGGTATGACTTCAGAGATTCTAAAAGCCAAATAGATTTGGATAAAAAGAGCAATTCCATCCATATTGTTACTGAAAACAGTATGCGGGTAAACGCTATTGTGGATGCAATTCTGACCAGAATGGCCAAGCAGGGACTTGATGCGAAATCATTAGACCTGAGCAAGGAAGAATACTCATCAGGGGCAATGGTGAAGAAGGATATACAGGTGAAAACCGGGGTAGATAAAGAGATAGGTAAGAAAATAGTCAAAGCGATCAAGGATTCTAAATTGAAAGTAACACCTGCCATAATGGATGATATGGTGAGGGTAACCGGAAAGAAGATTGACGACCTGCAAAGTATTATAAGCTTACTGAGAAGCCAGGATTTTGGAATTCCTTTACAATTTACGAATATGAAAAGTTAACCATAGTGTTAGCTTTTTATATTTACTTTAAGAAATCAAGCTGCCCTCCTGAGTAGTCTAATTTGCCATCAATAATTTTAGCCGCTGAAGTATAAGGGTCTTCCTGTGTAGAGTTGACATCAATGATATGAATTACTTTCCATCCGGATGCTTTCATGTAATCAGCCACCAAAGATCGATGACATTTCCACCATACCGCTTCTGAACACATCATGGCTGTTGGTCTTTCTTCTGCCAGTTTTTCCATTTGCTGTATTCCTTTTCTAAAATCTTCTGTTTCCATATAATCTGCATAGCCCCGAAAACTACTGTTTTTCCAGGCAATATTGGTTGAGTTTATCGAGGGTGTCCTTCTGCCTCCCAGCAGTGGCAGGTGTTGATATTCTATATTTTTATCCGCCAGAATATTTTTCAGGTATTCAGAGTTAAAGTGCGGAAATTTTCGTGAGCCAGGGTAAGC
>DATCKK010000057.1:0-6103 GCA_036562325.1 Cytophagaceae bacterium
ATACTACACTCTGCTTAAATTCAGCAGGAAGCGGGCCTCCAAAGATTCCCTTAAGTGATTTGGAAATAGTTAGTTCATACGAGTTTCCTTCTTTAAAATCTCCTTTGATGAAAAAACCGGCATTGGTAAGTTCGATAGTAAAAGGCAGGGTAGGGGATATTTTAATGTGGGATTTAATATCCTGATCGCCTACTTCCTGATTGGTAATTACATTGATATAGGCTTTTTCATCGGTATAGTTACCATCTGCCGATATGATCTGGAACTTCCCTTTGGCAGGTATAATGGCTTCATAGGTTAATTTATCTCTTGAACTGTAATTGCTTTCTACACATTTCAACCCTGGTTCTATTTCAATTTTTATTATTTTTTCATCATAATCATCTCCTCCCTGCGGAATAGAAAAGGATATTGTTTCTCCGATGATTGTTGAGGTAAGATCAAATCTCTGCTCTTTATCATTAATGTATATCCTGGCCAGTTTGACAAGGTCTTGTGGATTTACCTTATAGTTAAAGCGAAGGTCGGTTTTTAATTCTATGATACTTTTATTATCCTCTCTTCTTCCCCAAAATAAACCAGCATCAGTTATATTTAGGTAAGGAGTGTGGAAGTTAAATTCATACTCCTTAGGCATGGAATATTTTTTATCGCTATAAATAAATAAGCTGTCTGTTAATACCGCCTTATATTCAGTACTGGGAGCAAACCCCAGATCAGGTGAAAAGATAAGTTCATTATTGGATGCCCATTTGAACTTTCCTTTTACAGCGGGAGTGAATTTAATATAGCCGGCTTCTTCCCAAAGGTTAAGCAAACTATCTCCTACCAGGTCTTTGTTGAAGGTGAAAATAAGGTTTTGTTGACGGTCTATTTCCTCTCCGAAATTCCGGTCTTTGACCATGAAGGAGTTATCGGCACAGGAAAATAATAACAAAGCAATAAATGCCAGAGTAATAGAGAAATATGACTTTTTCATATAAGAGTGAATTGGAAAAAATGTGTGTAATAATGAGCGTTAATTAACGAAATTTAATAATAAAAGATAAGATAATTGAATGAAAAAATTATTTCGCAGGTAAGTATAAAACCTTTTTGGTTTCAAAAAATTCTTCCTCAAAATATTGGGATAAATTGTATAGCTTATAGTCTTTTCTACCCAGCTCTCTTAACTCATCTTCAAGGTCGCCACCTTTAAGGTATAATATTCCGTTATCTGGTTCATTAAAGCTTCCTTTCAGAAATTTATGTTTCACCCATTGATAAAACTCGGCAATACGGGTAACAGCCCTGCTTACGACAAAGTCGTATTTGTCCTGAATCTGCTCAGCTCTTATTTGTTCTGCTTTTACATTTTCCAATCCAAGTGCCGAAGCAACTGCCTGTACAACTTTGATTTTTTTGCCAATAGAATCTACCAGATGAAAATGAACTTCAGGGAAGAGAATCGCAAGCGGGATTCCGGGAAAGCCACCTCCCGTTCCCACATCAAGGATAGAAGTTTCAGGTTTAAAAGTGATAACTTTGGCAATACCTAAGGAATGCAGGACATGCCTTTCATAAAGAAGATCAATGTCTTTTCTGGAAATGACATTGATCTTCTCGTTCCATTCCCTGTATAACTCACCTAACTGTTGAAATTGTTGTATTTGTTTTTCAGTCAGGTCAGGGAAATATTTAAGAATTATATCCAAGTTTTAGATAGAATCTTTTCTGTTTTTAATAAGGTCATACAGAAGCTCTCTTGCTCTGTGTAACTGTGCTTTTACCGTACCCAGCGGAGCATCTATTTCTGTAGCTATTTCTTCATAAGATAACTCCTGGAAGTAGCGAAGCTTAACCAATATCTGATATTTGGGTGGAAGTTTGGTAACAATGGTCTGAACAATATCTATCTTCTCACTTTTAATAGTTTCTTCCTGAGGATTAAGGTTGGCATCCTTAATGTCCATATCCACATTGTCCCCGTTATCATCTTTGAAAGAAGTGTTGATACTAAGCGTATCCAGTTTTTTCTTTCTGATAAAGTCAATACAGTTGTTAGTGGCGATACGGAACAGCCAGGTGCTGAAAGTATATTCAGGGTTGAACTTCTTCAGGTTTTTAAAGGCCTTGGCAAAAGCTTCAATGGTAAGGTCTTCTGCGTCGTCGACGTTTCTTACCATTTTCAGTATCATGTGATACACGGGCTTTTTGTATCTTGACATCAACTCGGCATAGGCTTTCTCATCACCGTTTTCCTTTGCGCGTTCTATCAGGATAAAGTCCTTTTTCGCCTTTTCCGAAAACTCTTTATTTAATTCCATTTACTTTTATTAGCTACAGTGGTAGATATTGCTATTGTAATATAATTTATTATATAAAGAAAGTCCAAAATAGGCAATAACCACCACTTAAAATCTTCATCCAGGTTTTTCTCAATGGCAGCAAAAATAATAATTAATAGTAAAGTTCTAAATACAAATGCTATTAATAATAAATAAGTGGTTATTCCATATATACATAATGTAATCAAAGAAAAATAAAAGAGCGCCTGCGATACTACCAGCAATCCCAATATGAACCTGGATTTCAGGTTGTATTTTAATCCTGCCGATAAATGCCTTAATTTTTGCCGGAAATAAGCAGGGTAAGAGTTTTTAGGTAAAGAAAATACCTGGCTTTCAGAGGATAATTCAATGGTGGTGTTTTCAGCAGTGGCTGCTTTTTGCACAAAAAGATCGTCGTCGCCTCCTGTTACATGAGCGATACCATGAAATGCATTCTTCTGTTGAAAAAGTTCTTTTGTGTATGCCATATTTCTACCTACCCCCATATAAGGTAGTCCCCTTAGTGCAAGAGAAAAGTACTGTATTGCAGTGAAAAAGGTTTCAAAACGGATAAAAAGATTTAGTAGTCCCGGTTTTTTAATGTAAGGTGAATATCCTAAAACCAGCTTTTTCCCCTTTTGAAAATTCCTTTGCATCGCCAGAATCCAGTTGTTGCTTTTTGGAAAACAGTCTCCATCGGTCAGCAGAATTATTTCTCCGGATGCTTTTGATATTCCTTGCTCTAAAGCAAACTTCTTCGGATTATAGTTCGCTGGAGTCTGGTCAATTCTAAGTACGGAGAGCCTTTTATCTTTAATCTTGCTTAAATATTCACTCGTTTTATCCTCCGAACGATCGTCCACTAGAATTATTTCGAACTTTTTATAGTTTTGATCAAGTAATAAAGGGATAAGTTTTTGGAGATTGTTTAATTCGTTATGTGCGCACACCACAATTGAAACGAATGGTTCGGATTCGCTGCTGATCATTGGCTTTCTGTATAAGGCAAGAGGAAGAAAGATATACAGAAGGAAAAATAGCTGAATGAAAAAACTGGCAAAATAAATGATAAGTAATCCCTGGATCAAAGGTAAAAGCTTCAGTTTATGAAATAAAGTTAAAAAAAATATGATTACGTGTAGTTTTATTTCAATAATTTTGGAAAATGTTTTTTACTGTAGATAAAAAAGATAAAAATAGCAGGGCACGCACCGGGGTAATTGCCACAGATCACGGATTGGTAAAAACACCTATTTTTATGCCTGTGGGAACAGCGGGAACCGTGAAAGCGGTACATCAACGTGAGTTGGAATCTGATATCAATGCCCAGATAATTTTAGGAAATACCTATCATTTATACCTGCGTCCCGGCCTCGAAGTGTTAGAGAAGGCAGGGGGGCTTCATAAATTTAATGGCTGGCAAAGGCCCATATTGACTGACAGTGGGGGGTATCAGGTGTATTCTTTGTCTGAAATGAGAAAGATAAAAGAGGAGGGGGCCACGTTCAAATCACACATAGACGGTTCTAAGCATATTTTTACTCCTGAAAATGTCATGGACATTCAGCGCACTATCGGTGCGGATATAATTATGGCATTTGATGAATGTACTCCATATCCCTGTGATTATAAGTATGCAAAGGAATCGATGAATCTGACGCATCGATGGCTGAAGCGATGCTGTGACCGTTTTGATTCTACTGAGCCTAAATACGGTTATAGACAGTTTCTATTCCCTATAGTGCAGGGAAGTAGTTATAAGGACCTTCGTGCCCAGTCTGCAGAAACCATAGCTTCTTTTGAACGGGAAGGCAATGCCATAGGTGGATTATCTGTCGGTGAGCCTGCAGAAGTTATGTATGAAATGACCGATCTGGTTTGTAGTATTCTTCCTGCCGATAAACCCAGGTATTTGATGGGGGTGGGTACGCCGGCTAATTTACTGGAATGTATTGCTTTAGGGGTTGATATGTTTGATTGTGTTATGCCCACCAGAAATGCCAGGAACGGAATGTTGTTTACCACTCAGGGTGTGATAAATATCAAAAATGAAAAGTGGAAAAAAGATTTTTCTTGTATAGACCCTGAACTTGATTCCTTCCTCAATCATTATTACTCGAAAGCTTATTTGCGGCATTTGTTTCAAAGCGATGAAATACTTGGAGCGCAAATTGCAAGTATTCAGAATCTGACCTTTTACTTATGGCTGATGAATGAGGCCAGAAATAAAATCTCGGAAGGTGTGTTTTATGAGTGGAAAAATCAAATGTGTCCTAAGTTGATGCAGAGGTTGTAGTTATGAAAATTATAGACAGATATATATTAAAAAAGTTTTTAACGGCCTTTGTGTTCGTAGTTTCTTTGCTGGTACTGGTTATCTGTGTGATAGACTTTACTGAAAAGAATGACGATTTCATAAAGAACAATGTTGCCGTGAGTGCGATATTGGGCGATTACTACCTGAACTTCATCCCTTATTTGGCCAATATGCTTAGCCCCATAACCGTATTCATTGCTACTGTATTTGTAACAGCGAAGATGGCATCACACACGGAAGTAATTGCTATACTTAGCAGTGGTATTAGCTTTCGCAGGATGATGGTTCCATACATTATAGGGTCAACGCTGATCGCCATTGCTACTTTTTATCTGATTGGCTGGGTAATTCCTAATGCCAATAAAGTAAGGGTGGCTTTTGAGAATCAGTATGTTAAAAATGCTTTTTTCTTTGAAGGAAGAAATATTCACATGAAAATAGCCCCTACCACCTACATATACATGGAGAGTTATAATAATCAGTTGCAGGTAGGGTACCAGTTTACTATAGAAACTATAGAAGGTACAGAGCTAAAGTCTAAACTGAAAGCTAATAAGATCACCTGGCAGCAGGATAAGGGAAAATGGTTGTTGGACAAATACTCTGTGAGGACCTTTGATGGAATGAAAGAAGAACTTATTTACGGGGAGCATTTAGATACGACTATTGCCCTTAGTCCTAAAGATTTTGAAAGTACTTATTTGCTGCACGAGACTTTTACGCTTCCTGAACTGGACAATTATATTAGGGAGTTAAAAGAAAGGGGAGCTGAAAACATTGAAATATATCTTACTGAAAAGTACGAACGGTATACCTACCCTTTTGCAATTATTATTTTAACAATTATTGGAGTAATCGTTTCTGCCAGAAAAACAAGAGAAGGTTCCGGGTTTCAGATTGCTTTTGGTTTTTTACTGGCCTTTATCTATATAATTTTTGTAATCATGAGCCGAAGTGTTGCCCAGGTTGGGTCCATAGGGCCTTTAATTGCAGCCTGGCTACCCAATATAATATTTGCCGGAATTGGAGCTATAATGTATAAAACGGTTCCCAGATAGCAAAAAAGGTTGAGACGCAGGGTAATATAAAAAAAGGTTGCAGGGTTTAAATTATCTGAAGTGCTTGTCCCAACTCTTCATTATAATTTGGGTTTTCTTTTATCTTTTCCACTGTCTGAAATAACCGGTTAAAGATACCTATAGCTAATGTTGTGGATGCTGAAGGTATTTTAATTTCAGGTGGAGTATTAAGGCCTTGAAGTTCTTTGTTTTCCATTCTTCTTTTTGCCATGGATTTGAAGATTTCTACCAGGTCTACTAAATAAGCGTACATAGCGGCATCTTTTGAAATGGTAGCAATTTCCATAGCTGAAAGCCCTAAGACTTTGGCATTTTGGGAGCAAATAGTCGCAAAATTCTTCATCCAGGCGGCTTTTTGCTTATCGTCTTTAGGAAGAAAGGTGGGGAGGGTGTTAGAG